>JAIPIG010000008.1 GCA_021734805.1 Simkaniaceae bacterium | reverse complement strand
AGAGTCCATAGTTTTACCGTTTGTGCTTGATAACCAAACAGTATGAATGATTGAGCGCTCTCTATCAATTTTTTTCTTGTCCAATCCTATGATCGATGAGCGTCAGCGAGTTGATCATAAAATTGTACAAAGTCGAGATAAAGAACCTTGTTAAAAAAAATTAATGATATTATAAACGATTTTCAATAAAAAAACAATATAATAATACGGATATTTATTAGATTAAAATAATTCAAGATTGGAGCTGAAATAATATAAATATTTTTAAATATTGGTTGTAGCTTGCTTTCCATTTAATCTCAATTTTGTAATTTTTCCCCATGTACGCTGCGCTCTCTGTTGATGTTAAAGTGCTTATGATCAATGGTTTGATAGTTTGTCGAATTATGCAACAAAGCATTTTTTACCCGCAATTTTTTTATCACGAGTCGTATAGAGGGATAATTTGAAAGATGTACAACTACTCAAAAGTATGGTATCATGTAACCTAAATTCAAAATTTAATGTGAGTGGATAATGTCTAAGTCGTGGCCGAAAGCGCAAAACCCATTGATTTTAAGATATCATCGAATGATCGAAGCTTTTTCTAAGTCCGATGATGAGCGTGATTTTTACCTCGATAAGGTTGAGGGATTTTTAATCTTTATCGATCTCGATAAGGAAGAGAGTGATCTCGAAGCCGTTGAGGCTGAGCTTAAAGAAAATAGTGAAAGATATGCCCTAGTTCCTAAATTGACATTCTATGAAACAAAAAAATTTATGGAAGGATTTGTCAATGAGAAGGTCTATGATATCGATATTAAAGAGAAACTACTCGATATTATTTCCTCTAGAGAGGCAAGGGAAAATTTTTTAGAATTTATTTATGACCATTTGACGGAACTCGATAAGTGGCAACAATATTATCACGAGCGCTCGCGCATTCGAATCATTGAGTGGCTCCGCTCTCACGATTTTCAGTTTGTCTTTGAAGAAGATTTGGATTTCCCACGCAATACTGTGGAAAAGGTCAAAATGCATACATTTGAACCAAAGGTATCTAAGGATATCCAGTCGGCTCGCAATGCTCTTGTTGCAAAGGCAAAAACATATTACTCGAATGAAGCGCTTAACCCAAGGCCTAAAAGAGGACGTCCGCCCAAGCAGGTGGCTAAGATTGAAGTTGAGCCGCAACTTGTCAGTGATATTTATAAAATGATCCCTTCGAGAGCTAGACCCTTTCTCTTTATCCCCGACTATAATGGTGGATCCGTGAGCTTTTCTGCGAAATTTGATACGGAAGATCAACTGCGCGCGTCTCTTCGGGGGAGTTCCAAGGAAAAAATCGATACGCGTCTTGAGATGCTCTCTCAAAGGCTCGAATCCCTTCGACACATTTCAGGTCGCCTAAAAGATTTTAAAGAAGTGGATGGGGCTCTGCCGGCAGAGAGAAAAATGATTCAAGCTGTCTCGGCTGAATCAAGAGATACGGGTGAGGGTTCGTCTATTTTATCTAAAATTGCCCAGGGGTCTTTTCCTAAGAAAAGAGGGCGTCCTCGCAAAGGCGATGAAGTAGTGCCAAAGAAAAAAGCGAAAACCGTGACACCCATTCAATATAAGAAAAATAAGGGAGAGGACTGAGTTTATGGCTATAAAAACTCAACTCAATCAAGCGCAAGTCTTTGCGCGCTGTACAAAAAAAACTCTTAAAAGACAGACCTATGAAGCGATGCTTCGCTGTCGTTTTGTCGATGAAAAAATGCAGAAATTGATTCGACAAAATAAGGGAGGAAACTTCCATCTCTGTACGATGGGACATGAAATGATTGGGTCGTTGAGTGGTCTCTTACTCACTCCGGGAAAAGATTGGGGTCTTCCCTATTATCGGGATCGCGCTTTTGCCTTGGCTCTCGGTGTTGAAGCTAAGCATTTATTTGCGACATTGATGGCGCGCCAGCTCCCTCATCATTCCGGCGGACGCCAAATGCCCGAGCATTTTTCTCATAAAGCACTGCGCATTCCTTGCCAATCTTCTGTCGTTGGTTCTCAATTTCTACATGCAGTGGGTGTTGCTTTAAGTGCAAAACTGCGGGGAGTGGATGAAGTTGTTTATGTTTCATCAGGTGATGGAGCCACATCACAAGGTGATTTTCATGAAGCGCTCAATTTCGCATGTATTCACCAACTCAGTGTTGTTTTTGTCATTCAAAACAATGGTTATGCGATTTCCGTTCCTGTTGAAGAGCAGTCTGCAGGGGGAAATCCGGCCCTATCAATGAAAGGCTATACCGGATTAGAAGTTTTTGATATTGACGGGTGCCACTATAATGAGACAAAAAATGCCCTAGAGAAGGTCATTCAAAGGGGGCGTTTGGGGCAGGGACCTAGTGTGATCGTAGCCCGCGTTCCTCGAATCGGTGCCCATAGTAGTAGCGATGATCCTAAAAAATACCGTGATGAAGAGGATATCAAGCGTGATTTTGAGCTCGATCCAATCCGGCGCTTTGAAAAAGAGCTGATACAAGAAGGCGCATTAACTCAAGATGAGATTGAGGCCATTCGAAAAGAGATCTTTGATGCAGTAGAGGCTGCAGCCCTAGAGGCTGAAAAATATCCCCACCCGCCTAAAGACAGTGTGCTCGATCATGTATTTAAAGATCATCATGTTCAATCTAATGAACAGCCCGGGACCAAAGAGAGTATCGTGATGGTCGATGCACTCAATCATGCTTTAGATGAAGAGATGGCTCGAGATGAAGGGGTGATCGTTTTTGGACAAGATGTGGCTCGCGGAAAAGGCGGGGTCTTTGGTGTCACTCGATCGCTCACTGAAAAGCACGGAGCGATGCGTTGTTTTAATACCCCCCTTGCCGAATCGACAATTATTGGAATTGCGATTGGATTAGCTATGGATGGGGTCCATAAGCCCGTTGCGGAAATCCAATTTTCCGATTATTTGTGGACGGGAATTAATCAATTATTTAATGAGCTCTCTTCTATCCATTACCGCTCAAATGGAGAGTGGAATGCCCCTGTTGTTGTTAGAATGCCAACAGGAGGGTATATCCAAGGTGGACCTTATCACTCTCAAAGCATTGAGGGTTTCTTAGCGCATTGTCCGGGTCTTAAAATTGCTTACCCAAGCAATGCAGCGGATGCAAAACGACTGCTTAAAGCTGCAGTACGCGATCCCAATCCGGTGATCTTTTTAGAGCACAAGGGGCTTTATCGCCAAAGAGCATTTTCAGCTAATGCAGAAACGGACGAAGAGGCGCTCCTCGAATTTGGTAAGGCGAAGATCGTTCACGAAGGGGATGAATTAACAGTAGTTTCTTGGGGAATGCCGCTCGTTTTTGCTGCCGAACTCGCAGTCCAGCTCGAAAAAGAGGGGATGAGTATTGAAGTGATTGATTTAAGGACGATTGTTCCTTACGACTTTGATGCCATTTTCAATTCAATGAAAAAGACCGGTAAAGTGCTGATTATTCATGAAGCAGCTAAAAATTGTGGATTTGGGGCTGAAATTGCTGCTCGTTGTGCCGAAGAGGGGTTTGAATATCTCGATGCACCTGTCAAGAGATTGACCGGACTCGATTGTCCCGTAGCGTACTCAAAAGTATTAGAAGATGAAATTCTTCCACAAAAAAGTGGTATTGAAAGAGCCATTCGAGAACTGGTTGAGTTTTAAACCAATTTAGATCGGCTTCTTGTTTTGCGTAGCTTAAGTTGATCGTGATCGAGTTTGAAGCGCTGTGCAACGTGCGGTAAGAATTTTTGATTTAACTCTTCATACCGGACAATTTTTTCGCAAAGAGCTTTATTACATTCAATTTTAATACGATCATTCTCTTTGATTTCATCTAAGTTCATTAAATGAGAGAGTAGAGATGTTTGTAGCTCTTTTAAAGTTTCTATTTCATGCTTAAATTCCTCGGGATATTCTTCAATTTCCTCGAGGATTTCTGCATTTTCAATGATACGGTCGAGCGTCTCATCGAGATCTGAGAAAAACTCATCTATAAATGCATGTACGGCCATAATGCCCTCTAGTTTAAAAAATCTCCTCCATAAATAGAGGAGGTTTTTTTGACGGTTAAGGAATATTGGCTATTAATGGCTAGCCGCTTGAGCTCCCGGCTAAAGCAGGGAGATTGTAGCTTGGCCTCCGTTCAATAGTTATTTTCGGGTTATATAAAAAATGAAATAAATAAGTCAAATATTTTTTTTATAAGTATATTTAGAGTTTGTTAGAAGTTATTTTTAACTTTTAAAAAATGTGGAAAAATAGAGGTTTTAATTACTTTTTTTGTTACAAAGTAGATAAAATGTGGAAAACAAGTTGTTTGAGTGTGGAAAACAAAGTTAATTTAAAAATTGAAATTATGCAGTATATATTACTTTTTAGCCTTAAAAAGTTGGATGGTATTGTCCCCATCGATAATTGTCAAAATACGCGTATGTTCGTTGTAGGCGAAGGTTGTTGCTTCGCTCAATATAACTAGTTTGGGAGAAGAGATTAAGTCTTCGGAAAAACTAAAAGAGGTCGATAATAGATCGGGGCTAAGATCCGGATTTCTTTCATGTAAAGAGATTAAGGTTTTATATTTATCATTATGACGTGACCATCTGTGATATAAAATCCATTGTCCCTTTTCTTTATAAAATCCGTATTCAAATTGTGATAACTCTCCATTTAAAGTTCCGATGAGAACAAACGTTGTTTTGTTTTTGTCGTCATTAGGGATGTTCATGGAAAAATCTGTTCCGATAAAAGAATCAAGTACTCTAGGAAATAGGTGCTCTTTAACGATATTCTCTCTTATTTTAGCATCAAATATTCGTGAATATTTCGGATCGGATAGAGCTCTTAAAGGATCCTTTTCCCATAAGACAACGCGCTCGTGCACTCTTTGCCAGTCAAACTTAAATCCATGTGAAATTCCATCAATAAGAGTCCCTAGATCAGAAGTACGGGTTTCTTTTGGATCAATCATCATCTTCGGTTCTGCATCCGATGTTTCCAATGCCGTGTGAGCTGCATCTTCTATAGATAAATGGCTTATTTTTGAGCCGGATCTACTATCATCATCGTCATCTGAATCGCTGCGTGTTAAATCAGAGGCTGTCAATGCAGGCTCGGCATCTATTGAAGGTTTTTTTGAAGAACAAGCAGAATCTGATCGAATGAACGTATTTGATAATGTTCTATTTTTTAGCAAACGTTTAGGTGGGTTATTGAGGCTTAGACTTCTAAAATAGACATCACCGGGGAGCCTTCCTTCAGGAAAAAGCTCTTCACAATAATCTTTGGTAATACATGTGACGGTGCTGAGATAGTATTCATGACAGTCAGGTAAATGATTGGTGAAACGATGAGCAAGTTTGTCATATAATTTCCAGACTTCTTCATAAGTCTTATCGATGTCTGATTTTATTACTTTATATTCGGTTGCTACCGCTGCTCTAAACTCTCTAGACTCCACATGTGGCTGAAAAAAAGGAAGATCAGTCGTATCAGAAGGGCTTATATAGGCATCATATAATTTCATGGCTATCGGTATCATTTTCCTAACGCGCGGTTCCTCTCGGAGGCCAACTGATATAGAGTGCAATGTTGTTATTAGAATGCTCGAATTTTTTTTGAGAGTCTCATGGTGTTGTTGTATTTTTCGTGTATTATTGAAGGTATCGGCAAGTTTTTTTAGTTCCGGATGGCCATGTCCTTCTAACAATCTCAATAGGTCTTCTGAAATCGAGTCTATTTTGAAGGTAAAATAAGGTTTACCGCGAACATTGATTATCTTGATAGTGCAGTAGTTAAAAATGAATGCAATCGCTTCTATTGATGAATACGCCTTGTAATCAATATAGATAGAAACTTTTCCATTTTCAACTCGAACTGCTGCATTGTATTCATGACATAGGGCCATGTATTTTTCATATGTAATTGAATAACATGTGTTTAATAGCAAAGCCATTCGTTCATAAAACAAGGCTTGAATTGTCCGATTAAGCTCACATAAAAGGCCGGCGATGGCTTGATCCATTTTGATTTTCGGCGTAATAGCCTTTGCTTTGACACCTTCAATACGAGAATAAAAGCATTTCCAAAATACTGCATAAATTTGATTTGAATGTCCGGGATGATCTAATAGACGTTCACAGTATTTGTGAATGCAAGAACTTAGTCTGTGAGTTAATAAGCCGGGTTTAAAGATCATTTCTTGAATAAATTCAGAAAAAGGTAGAATACGAGGATCTTCCCTACCTAAAAGAACGGCTTTGTCGGCTATAAACTGATTTTTAAGATTTGCGTTTAGTATCAATGCTAGTATTCGATGGTTGGTAGTTTCTTGTCGATCTACTCTTGAAGCCATTTTTTTTCTCTTTTTCTTCTAAACTCGGAATATTTGAGGAGTATTTTAAAGCAAAACAGATTAATTTTCAGCATTTTAATCAATAAAAAGGGGTGTTTTTTCTTTGAAGAGTTTTTTTAAAAAAGGGTTGCAAAATTCACCTCGGATCTTTTCTAATAGAGCTCCCCTAACCCGCATTTCTCACAAAGTTTGGGGGGGGGGGGAGGACTGCAGCCTATCCAGTTAGATTTTTGATAGTGCTCATCACCAATATCCTCAAGATATTGGTGATGAGCACTATCAAAAGATGGCCGGACAGATACGGATGAGGCGACTCAAATTTATGAGGAATGCGGGCTAATAGAACTGAAGAATGGGAAGTGAAACATGAAGGGTTATTGTCCGCTTGCATCCGGCTCCAAGGGAAATGCCCTGTATTATGAAAGTAAAGAGACAAAAATTCTCATCGATGCGGGTTTGAGTTATCGAAGTTTGAAAGACCGTCTACTTGAGATTGATGTTCCTATTGAGTCGATTGATGCTGTTTTAGTTACACATGAACATAGTGATCACATCAAGGGGATTGCGCGTCTAATTAAAGAACATGATATTCCCATTATTGCCAATTCCGATACGGCAAAGATGATTGTTGAGCTGATCGGTGTACGCCCCCGTTTTAAGATTTTCACGACCGGGGAAACCTTCGTGTGGCGCGATATTGAAGTGCACCCTTTTAGTATTCATCATGACACGGTTGATCCTGTGGCCTTTACAATTATAAGTGAGGGCATTAAATTCGGCATATGTACGGATCTTGGTTTTGCCTCCTCTTTAGTCATTGAGAGACTGCGCAGCTGTCATTATCTTGTGATTGAGGCAAATCATGAAATCGATCTCGTTCACGCATCTCAACGTCCGGATGTTTATAAAGAGAGGGTGCTGAGCCGACAGGGGCATTTATCCAATGAAGATTGCGCTAAACTCATCCATGCGATTTATCATAATAAATTAGAGCATGTTTATCTCGCGCACTTATCGGAAGAGTGCAATGATCCGGGCATCGCGCTACAGCGAATCAAAGATTATTTAGGAGAAAAAGGGATTGAAGTGCCGTTATCTATTGCGCACCAACATCAAATCAGTCAACCTATTTACTATTCAGGTAGGGTGGGATGAGTTGTTTTTTAAAATAGGGTAGATCATGCCATCATAGGCGTATGAGAGATAGCATTTGACACCCGCTTCAATCATAATTTGCCAATGTAGTTCTTGTTTTAGCGCCAGCATTTGATCCGTATGTCTAGGATCGTGATGAGTGACAATCCAGTGTTTGCAATTTGGAAGATTTTTAAAAAGAATTGTTGCATTTGTAATTGAGGAGTGTCCCCATCCAACTTTTTGCTCATATTCTTTAGGGAAGTATTGCGCTTCGTGAACAATCACATCGCAGTCATGCAAAAAGTTAATGAGAGGGCGATAAGAATCTAAAAGGGGATGATCTTCAGGGATATCATTGGGATGTCCATGATAGCCAACAAGAAATTCATTATCCGTTATATAGCCGATTTTGTGTCCTTCAACAGAAATCTTAAATCCCAGTGTCGGGCCCGGATGATAGGTGTAGTGGCATCCGATTTGAATGTCATTGAAGTCATAGCTCTTTGAATCATGCAGATCTGCAAATTCAACAGTGGCCCGCATCTGTTCAAGCCGTACGGGGAAAAAGGAGTAGGCGAGCATTTCTTTAAAGAGCCCTTCCGTTGTCTTTTCAAAACCGACGGGAGACCAAACCGTGATTTTATTTTTCTCTGAGTAGAGAGGGTAGAAGAAGGGAAAACCCAGAATATGATCTTGATGGGTATGCGAAATCAATAAATTGATGTTGTTATTTTTCCCATGTTCTAAAATAAGCTCTCCCAAAGGGCGTATTCCCGTTCCGGAATCAATAATAAGTGAGGTTTTTTTCGTTCGAATTTCTAAGCAGGGCGTATTCCCTCCCATGCGCACATATTTTTCTCCGGCAACTGAAATAGATCCCCTTGTTCCCCAGAATTTTAGATAGGAGGTGGGAATATGGACCTGAGGATCGTAATAAGAATCGATCCCAAAATCAATAATCGGTTCCCCTTGGAAGGGATCGGATTTAAGCTCATTAGCAAAAAAACGCTCAAATAATAAAAACAAATGGTTTGGATTAAAGGGTTTATCTAAAAAATAATCAGCCCCTGCTTCGAGCGCAGAGCGGTAGTTTTGGAGCATAAGCTCATAGGTCATGACAATGGTTCCAATCGAGCGGTATTTGATATCCTTTTTCATCCATTTCAAAACCTGGATGCCATGAAGGTGGGGGAGAAAAAGTTCAATTAAAAGGAGATCGGGATGAAATTGTGCAATGGCAAGTTTGCATGATTCGCCATCTCTGACGAACATAAACTCATATTGATCAAATCCTTGCGTACTTTCTATTAATTGCTGAGTCTTTTCAAACCCATCGGCAACGAGGATACGTTTTTTTTGCTGCTCCATCGATCAACCACACAAAATCAGACATTATTTGTTCTTTAAACAATATGGGATTAATAGACAAACATCAGAAAGAATCTTCTAGATCATCTTCTACCATCGAAGAAGAGAATTCCTCCGAATGGACTAAAATTTTGCGGGGTTTTCCCCCTTCTTGTGGGCCAATGATGCCCCGATCTTCGAGCTCATCGATCAGGGAGGCTGCTCGTGCATAACCCACCTTGAGCTTGCGTTGCAGAAAAGTCGTAGAAGCATTTTGCGCCTCAACGACAATTCCCATCGCTTTGGGGAAGAGGGAGTCTTTAAAGTCCTCATCGGAATCCATTAAATGACTTCCCTTAAAGGCATCGAAAGATGCAACGAGATATTCGGTAGGGCGTTGATCTTTAATGAATCGAATAATGCGATTGATATCCTCATCGCGGATGAAGGCTCCTTGCGCCCGAATGGGTTGTGAGGAGGTCGGGGGGAGAAAGAGCATATCGCCATTGCCAAGAAGCATTTCAGCCCCACTCTCATCGATGATAATTTGCGAATTGATGCGGCTTGCTACTTTAAATGAAATACGTGAAGGAAAATTAGCTTTGATGAGACCGGTAATCACCTCTCTTGAAGGGCGCTGCGTTGCTAAAATTAAATGAATACCGACGGCGCGTGCCATCTGAGCAATCCGCGCAATGGGCGTTTCAAGATCATCGCGCGATGTCATCATTAAATCGGCAAATTCATCGATAATCATGACGATCCAATACATTTTTTCAGGGATGTCAATATCGCATTCGCTCTCTAATTTTTCATCGATGCTTCGCTTGTTAAAGGCTGTGATATTTCTTAAGGATAGGCGCTTTAAGATCTCATAGCGCAGCTCCATTTCATTGACGACCCATTTAAGGGCAGCATAGGCTCCTTGCGGCTCAGTGATGACAGGGGCAATCAAGTGAGGAAGATCGGTAAAAGGGGTGAGCTCGACTTTTTTTGGGTCGATGAGAATAAGCTTTACCTCATCAGGCGTCATCGTCATCAATATCGACATGATAATGGTATTGACGCAGACGGATTTTCCGGATCCGGTGGCTCCGGCAATGATGCAATGGGGCATTTTGGTCACATCACATGTGACATCTTCACCGCTGACCGTTTTGCCGAGAATCATGGGGATATTATGTTTTTTTTCAGTCGTTTGATAGTGATAGAGCATCTCTTTAAAGCCCACTTCTTGGGGATAGAGAGAGGGGACTTCGACTCCGACAACCGCTTTACCCGGGATAGGGGCAATAATGCGGATCGATTTTGCTTCCATATTAAGGGCGATATCGTTTTCGACAGCTTTGATTTTCTGGACTTTAACGCCGATTGCGGGATGGACCTCAAAAGAGGTGATTGTAGGGCCGCAATTGATTTCACCAACCTTTGCTTCAATACTAAATGAAAGAAGGGTTTCCTCTAAAACGGAAGCCTGAGCTTTGAGTTCTTTTTCTAAAGAGGGATGATCAATTTTTTTAGCATTTGTGAGGAGGGATAAAGGGGGGAGATTATAAGCGCGCTCCGGTTTTTTTGAGGGGCGTTTTTTTTGCTTAAAGTTCTCTTCAAGGTAGGGATCGGGTTTGAGCTCACTATAAATTTTGACATTTTCGACATCGATGATTTGTGCACGATCAATTTTAGTCGGAATCTGTGTTTCGTTTGCTTTGACCTTAATTTCCGGTTCAACAGCTTTTTTTCTCATCGGTTTAACGGTTGTGACGGGAACCAAAGCCTTTTCAGCGGCCGTTTCAAATAAGACGTCTTTGAGTTCGATCTTTTTGAGTTTTTGAAAACCGAATCTGAGATATTTCAAAAGAGAGATAAAAGCGGTTTTGAGAGATTTGAGCACTTTAATGACGCTGATTTCCAAAAATAAAATGCCCGATACGAGCATGCAGATACCAAATGTAAAAAGCACACCAACATCGGATAATAGATTTTGTAAATTGAGGAGGGGAAGATCGCGGTATAGATAATAAAGAGGCACGCCTCCTAAATTATAACGGAGGCTCCGATGTTGAAATCCCGCATCGATGACAAAAGTTTCCGATAAAGAG
This sequence comes from Simkaniaceae bacterium, assembly GCA_021734805.1. Classification (NCBI taxonomy): domain Bacteria; kingdom Pseudomonadati; phylum Chlamydiota; class Chlamydiia; order Parachlamydiales; family Simkaniaceae; species Simkaniaceae bacterium. The sequence goes on along the minus strand of JAIPIG010000008.1, from coordinate 50,047 downwards.
TGGGTTTGGATCCATGTGAGATCTAGAATGTGCATTTCGGAAAGGGCATTCAGAAAAAGGCAAAAAGAAAAGAGAAAAAGCGAAAAATAGACGCTTTTTAGTTTAAGTGGCTCGAGAGATTTGAGATAAAGAAGTTTTGCCCCATACCAAAAGCCATAAAAAATGATTAAAAAGCTACCGAGACCAAAAAGCGTATTTAAACCAAGAGCAATATAGTGGCCGGTGAGACCAAGCCAGTTTGCTTCCGGAATCCCATCACTAAAAGTGATCAGACAAATAAAGAGGAGTGCAAAAAAAGAGAGTGAAAACAATCCTTTTGCTTCAGGATGGATGACTTTTACTTTAGCCACTCATTAGCCTAACTTTTAAATTCATTTGTATATATACTGCTCGTGATTCAAGAGTCGTTTTTTTTGTCGCCGGCATCCCCGCTTGGTCGATTTGACCTCGCCTTTGCCTATTGTCAATAGCGCAGCGGCTCAGGTCAAAAGGCCTTTGGCCTGATCGACCATCGGCGCGCCGGCTTCTAAAAATTCCAAATCTTGAATCACGAGCAGTATAACATGTTTATAACAGAATTTAAATGATTTAATCTATACCGAAATGAATTGAAGAGTTGGGATTTTAGCAAAGATGGCGCTTCGAATTTTTATCAGGCTTTAACCGGCTTAATTTTTTGATCCTATTGAAGATAGGTCAAAAAATTAAGGGTGAAAAGTCGAAGATGCCGGCGAAGATAAAACCCAATTCTTCAATTCATTTTGGTATATACCGATTCTTTGATTTTCAAGTGGAGGTGAGGACTCATTTCGTTTGTGCCCCAATTCTTAACAACTTGTGCTTGTTTCTGGGAAAAAAGACCGGCTCTATTCATGGGTTTAGCGATTGTTTTTGGGTGTTACTTCGCTTTTTACTTCAATCCCTGGCTGATCATTTCATTTCTTTGTTTTGCTGCGATGGCTTATCACAAAATGGCTATTGTGATTGTGTTAACGGGCATGAGCTATTGTTATACCCACTTTCTCTATCCCCATTACTCCTTTGAATCCGTTAACGGATACGCTCATTTGCATATTCAAGAGCTTGAGCTTATTCCAACCCATTATGGATCGCGTTACCGAATGAAAGGTGAGCTCTTGCACTTTCAATCACAGGGAGATGAGCGGATTGAATTAAATCAGCAGCCCGTCATTATTTATGGGAAGCAGCTTGAGAAAATACGGGGACAAGACCTCCTCGCTTTGGGAACATTGATTCAATATCAACCGCATCGCTATCTCTTTCAAATAAAGTGGCATCAAGATAAAGGAGGAGCTCATTTTTTTAAAAAGCAATTTGCGATGAAACAATTGATTAAACGATGGATGCATCGCCATATGAAACATGCAAAAGCAGCCGATTTTAACTATATATTATTGACGGGAGACCATATTAATTTAAGCATTCGAATGCTCTTTAATCGGTTGGGATTGGGGCATTTACTCGCTATATCGGGATTTCATTTTTCTGTGCTCATCGGGTTATTATCTTTGCTTTTAAAAAAAATGGACAAACGCACCCATCTGATCTTGCTCATGATTTTCGCAACGCTCTATTTTGGCTTTACGGGGCAATTTGCTTCAGTTAAAAGAGCTTATATCATGGCGCTTGTTTTACTGATTGCCGATCTCTTTAGTTTAAGGAGCAATGCCTTGAACACCTTGGGTGCCTGTGCTGCGATCTTACTTATTTATGACCCCTTTTTAGCGCTTCAATTGGGATTTCAGCTCAGCTTTTTGGCCTGTTTTTCATTGCTTCTTTTTTATGCGCCGATGGAGATTATTTTTTCCAAACTTTTGATTAAAAGGACGTCTGAAGAAGTCAAATCATTGAATCCCATTTCCCTCATCGCTTATATTTTAAATTCCCTATTGAGAAAAGTCTTGGTCGTGAATGCATCTGTTCTCGTATTGATGCTTCCGGGTGTTCTTTTCTTATTTCAAAAATTTCCTTTACTGAGCTTGTATTATAACTTATTTATGCCGGCACTGATCGCTTTGATTTTTGTTTTGCTCCTTTTTTCTTTAGCGATTCCCTATCTATTCAAGGTCCTTGATACGGTAACGTATCTCGTTTTAGAGGGATTGGAGCATTTTCCCGTGTCTCTTGATTATCGCATTGCGCTCGATGCAATGCATCCCGGGGTTTTGGTGCTGTTATTGGTGATACCCACAGGGTTTGGGATATGGTATAAGGGGAGGAAAGAAGAAGAGCGCCGGTTCCTCTATTTGTAATTCATCTTGATATAAAACAGGTTGATTTGGCAAAATGATGCCCCAGATGGCGATCGTAGCTCAGTTGGTAGAGCACCGGATTGTGGTTCCGGTTGTCGCGGGTTCAAGTCCCGTCGTTCGCCCATCCTTTTCTAACCTTGTTTGATTGGGGGAGTTCCTCATCAATCGTTCGATAAATAATCCGAGCGCCCCGCATTCCACCCACATAGTGAAAAAACCATTGAAGTGCTACGCTGAGGCGATTGCGAAATCCCGCAAGATAAAGAACATGAAGGGCGAGCCAGCCAAGCCAGGCAATGAATCCCGTAAGTTTGATTTTACCGATAAAGCCCACCGCTTTTGCTTTTCCAATGGTTGCCATTGATCCCTTATCAAAATAAGTAAATGGTTTTCTCTTGGTTTGAGGGAGTTTCTTTTTTATTATTTTAGAGAGGTATTTTCCCTGCTGAATAGCAACGGGAGCGATTCCGGGAAGAATGTGTCCCCCGGGGGTTTTAAAGCAGGCGGCATCACCAATGACAAAAATATTAGGACAGTTGGGAATCGAGAGATCGGAATTGACGATCACTGTCCCTGCACGGGTGAGTTCCACATCGAGTTTTTTAAGAAGAGGGGATGCTTGGTTTCCCGCTGCCCAGATCACATTTTTACAGGGGATAAACTCGTCACCGATTTCAACCCCTTCACTTGTCACATTGGTGACCATTTGATTGGTCATCACTTTAACATTCATTTTTTCTAGATCGCGTTTTGCTCGAGCAGAGAGCGATTCCGGGTAGGGGGGGAGAAGGCGATTCATCCCCTCAACGAGATAAATATTTGCTTTTTCCGGATTGATTTGTCTAAAATTTTGAAACATCGTTTTATAAGCGATTTCGGCAATGGCTCCGGCCATTTCAACACCGGTTGGCCCTCCACCAATAATGACAAAATTGAGATATTTCTCTGCTTCTTTTTGACATTCGAGTCGTTCCGCTTTTTCAAAAGAGACTAAAATGTTTTCACGGATTTTAATGGCATCCGTAATGGTTTTAAGACCCGGAGCAAAGACCTCCCATTCATTATGTCCGAAATAAGAGTGGCATGCACCCGGTGCAAGAACCAGCGTTTCAAAATGAATGCGATCGCCATTACCTAATATCACCTCTTTTTCCACTTTATCAACATCAATGATCTCACCCATAATGACGGTCACATTTCGATAAGGGCTCAAAATTTCTCTCAAAGGAATGGCAATATCGGCGGGAGATAGAGCTGCAGCCGCTACCTGATAGAGGAGCGGTTGAAATAAATGGTGATTTTTTTTGTCGATTAAGCACACTTTTAGTCGCGAATGAACAAGCGATCTCACAAGCGTGAGGCCGCCAAATCCACCACCGACAATCACTACATCATAATGCATTGAAATCCTTCAGGTCATTTCGGTATCTAAGTTTACGAGCCCTAATCGCCAGTTTGATAATGTTTGGGCCCGCCTGCCTCGTCTATTTGCTCTCGGACGCTCGACTGTAGGTCGAGCTAGGAGATTATTAAAACTGGGAAGGGGTAAAAAACCCCTTCCCGGTTTTAATAACTCCCCCGAAAACAAATATCTCGAGGCCTTCGGGTCCAAAAAGTTGCAAAGTCGAGCTAATGCCAATATATACACAAATGAATTCATTTATGTCTCGACTTTTGAATGGAGGCCAAACCGTAGTTTCTCCGCTTGGCTTCCGTTCATGGAGGGAGTTTTTTAATTTGTTTTGTATATACACGATTATGTATAACGATTAACCTCGACTTTCGAGCAGGGCCCTCACAAATAGGTGGTGCATGCTAAGCGTGCGTGATTTATATGAAAAGTATTCTAAACAACTCAACTTAGAGTTGCTCTCGGGTGAAAAAGGATTATCCCGCAAAATTAAAATCCCGGAAACGGAACGTCCCGGATTGAGTTTAGCCGGATATCTTAAAGGTTATGCCGAGCGGCGACTTCTCGTTTTCGGTCGCGTTGAGATCGATTATTTAAGGCATATTCCAAGTGCAGTGCGTTATGAGCGTCTTGTGGGTATTTTATCTAAAAAAGTTCCGGCCGTTATTGTGGCACGCCGTTTTCGCCCTCCTAAAGAACTCGTTGAGTTGTGTCACCGCGAAAGTATTCCTCTATTTAGGTCGACGCTTGTGACCATGAATTTACTGAACAAACTCACCGTCATTTTATCTGAAGAATTTTCGCCTACACTATCATGTCATGGGACACTGGTTGAAGCATTTGGTCTTGGAGTCCTGATTCAAGGGGATTCTTCCGTGGGGAAAAGTGAAACGGCGTTGGGAATGATTGAAAGGGGGCATCGACTCATTTCAGATGATGTGGTCATGATTAAAAAAAGAGAGGGGCGCTATTTAGAGGGAACGGGACCGGAACTGACACGCCATTTGCTGGAAATTCGTGGGATTGGGATTATCAATGTGGCCCATTTGTATGGGGCCGTTTGCGTCAGTGAATCAATGGTTGTCAATTTAATTGTCAAACTCGAAGAGTGGGATGATCAGCATTTTTATGATCGCATTGGCCTTGAAGAAAAACATTGTGATCTTCTGGGCATTAAGGTTCCGTTTTATGTCATGCCGGTCAAACCGGGACGCGATGTCGTTTTGCTTCTTGAAACAATTGTTCTCAATCACCGTTTGAAAGGAATGGGATATAATTCGGCAAAAGAGTTTAATGTTAAATTGCTTGAAACGATTTCAAAGCGGCAAATGATGGCAAAAAGAAAATACGGTAAGGGTGCAAGAGAGTATTATGACACTGCAAGGTGAAGAAACGCTTCTTGATATAGAAATTCAATTGCAGGGAATTTCAATTAGCGAAGGAATTGCAATAGGGACACTGCATCTGCTTGAAGAGATTCAACCTAGAGAGGTGCCCCGTTTTTCTATCACAAAGCGCGAAGTCAACCATGAAATCCAGCGCTATCGTAAAGCACTCAGCTCATCGCGCGAAGATCTGTTTCGCGTTCAAGAATCTCTTGCGAAAGAGGGCTCTGTCGAAGCCATTACGATTATCGATGGCCATATCCAAATGTTGCAAGACCCTTTTATGACGACGATGATGGAAAATCGCATTCACACGATGTTATTCAATACGGAAGCGGTTTTTCAAACGGCTATTCAGGAGTATGAGGCGCAATTTTCGAAAATAGCAGATGCATTTTTTCGACAGAGATTGACCGATGTAAAAGATTTATCTTCACGGATTTTAAAACATCTCTCCCCACAAACTAAGCGGGCATTTTCCCACCTGCCCCCCGATTCCATTCTCGTTGCCAGAGAGCTTGCACTCTCTGATACGGCAGAAGCCCCCAAAGAAAAAGTAAAGGCCTTCTTATCTCAAGTCGGAAGTAATACGTCGCATGCGGCACTGATTGCCAGAGCTAAAGGGATCCCCTATATCTCTTCTCTCGATGTGGCTCTTTTTTTCAATCACAAAAATTGCAAGGTGATTGTTGATGGAACGGCAGGTCTTGTCATTTTGCGTCCCTCAGATAAAACGCTTGCTAAATATGAAAAACTTAAAGAAGAGCATCACAAGAAGATGCTGTTTTTTTCACAGCACCTTCTTGATCAAGCTAAGACAAAGGACGGAGAAAAAATCCATGTCTATGCAAATATCGAAAATATCAATGATGCCCCTTTAATTGAACAATTTAAGGCCGATGGGATTGGTCTATTTCGATCCGAATATATTTTTCTCACGCATCAAACCAAAGATTTTTCCGAAGAGAGTCAGTTTGAAATTTACCGCAACTTTTTCAAAAGATCCGGGCAAAAACCGATTTACTTCCGCGTCTTTGATATTGGGGGAGACAAGCAATTTTTTAAAAGTGAGTATGATGAGGCCAACCCGGCACTCGGTTGCCGCTCCATCCGCTTTTTGTTAAGACACCGCGATTTTTTTCGGTTGCAACTTAGGGCATTTTTACGAGCGGCAAGTGGGTATAACGTTCATTTGATGTTGCCGCTCATCACCGATGTGGATGAGCTTCTGGAAGTGAAGCGCTTTATTGAGCTGATTTCAACAGATTTAATCGCTTCAGGGCACCGCATTAAAAAAAATCTCAAAATTGGTTCCATGATAGAAGTTCCTGCAGCCGTTATGATGAGCGAGGCGATTGCAGAACACTCGGATTTCTTTTCAATTGGGACCAATGATCTCATTCAATACACGCTTGCCGTTGATCGGGTAAATTCATCGATTGCCGAAATCTATCAACCCTCGCATCCCAGCATTATTCGTATGCTCGATATGATTGCCCGCAGTGCTAAAGCGCAGCGTATCCCCGTGAGTATTTGTGGAGAAATGGCCTCAAATCCGTTATTCACGGCCCTGCTCATTGGAATGGGGATCAACCATCTCTCCTGTTCACCCCGTTATGTTCCCTTAATCAAACATACGGTGTGCAAAATCAATATGAAAGAAGCGCGGGAGCTATCAAAAAAAGCGCTGACTTTGAAGACAGCGCATGATATTCACCGGCTGCTGACAGAAGATTACTGTCGCCATGGGGATTAATACCATTTATACCGCTCGTCATTCAAGAGTTGTTTTTTTTTGTCGCCGGGCATCCCCGCTTGGTCGATTTATCTCACCTCTGCCTATTGTCAATAGCGCGCCCTTTCAGGTAGAAGGGCCTTCGACCCGATCGACCATCGCTATAGCCGGCTTCTAAAAATTCCAACTCTTGAATCACTCCCGGTATATTAAAGATAAATATCACTTGCAATCGGCGTTGCATAATTCATTTTTATCTAACATGCTCATTATTAGTTTTTACCACAGAGAGCACAGAGCTCACAGAGGTGCCGGAATGTGCATTTTCTTGATTTTTCTCTGTGCTCTCTGTGGTTGTTAAAATCCTTATGGTCAATAACCTGATAGTTTATCGAATTATGCAACAAAGCACTTGCAATCTGTTGATTGCTACCGTGGTTCATGATTACTATGACCTAGCCTGTACTATGTTTCTCATAGGGATATACATCATTGTTTCGATGACTTTATTTTTTACCTTGTATTTTTTGAATATGATTTAGATTTTACAAGGTGTTTTGAACGGAGGCCAAGCTCTTTGGATCCAAGCAGGGAGCTCACGGGACCAACGATGTGATGCCAATATTTCTTAACCGTCAAAAAAATCGCCTCCTATTTATGGGAGGAAATTTTAGAATAAGCCGCCGAGGCCTGCGGGAAGCCCACCGCCCATATTAGGACTTTCATCAGAGACTTTGCTTTCCGCATCTGCAAAAGCACCGATGATCAGATCTTGAAGGCCTTCGATGTCATCTTTGTCAACGCATTCGGGGTTGATAGTCAAAGACTTAAGTTTCTTTTCTCCATTAAGAATGACTTTGACAAGCCCATTTCCTGCTTGTCCTTCGAACTCTTTTGCTTTCAATTCTTCTTGGAATTTTGAAAATTGCTCTTCAAAGCGTTTTGCCTGTTTTTTCATTTTCGAAAAGCCGCTACCCATCGCTTATGCCTCAAGTGTTAATGATTTAATTGAATATGGAATTATAACACTTTTTTGTATTCTAAGCACGCCATTTTCATGGCAAAAACTATTTGGAGGTCAGTCTGCCTTTGAGCTCAACGGCTGCAAAATTGAGGAGGGTTTCTCTCTTGATTTTTTCCATATTGATTTCCAATGGTTTAGAGAAACTCTCTGCGGCCTGTTCTGAAGGAATTGATCCTGAAGGCATTGGTTTGGGGTCTAGCGATGAGAGAAGGCTTTGCTGCTGTGCAAACTCCATGGGGGGGTCACGAGGGATCGGTTCCGGGGAGGGGGGCAATGCGTGTTCAATCACGGCGCGCTCTTCAATGATCGGAAGAGGGGGAGCGACTTGAGGAGGGGGAGTAGATGTATGCTCCTGTCCTTTAGTTGGCTTTGGGGTATTGATTTTATCGGCAATCCGATTGAGATGCTCGGTAAGAGCTTCGTATGTCACGCGATTTTTTTGTCTCAATATATACAAGAGGGTCATTTCGATATCGATTTTACGAAGGCTGGCCCGTCCTTGATGGGAGAGGAGTTCGGTCAGATAAGAGATAATCGATAAAACGGTCTCTTTGGAGTAAATGTGTGTTGTTTTCTTATAATGTTCAGCTGCTTCTGCGGAGTAGGTGTCATGTTCATGAGAGATGTTATAAAAGAAGAGGAGAATATGGCGGAAATGATCGAGGAGCATCTCAAAAAAATAGTGGAGATCGATGCCACTATTGAAAATATGATGGCCAATATGAAATGCCTGATCCGGTTTTGTAGCGGCGTACGCCTCATCGATTTTTGCAAAAATATCGAGGGGGAGAAGGCCAAGCATTGAACGGATGGATTCTTCTGTCGTTCGCCCTTCTTGGTAACAAATGGCTTGATCGAGAAGCGATTCGGCATCCCTTAAAGATCCCTCTGAGATCTTAATGATGAGTTTCAGCGCATTATCATCGATATCGATGTCGAGCTCTGCTGCGACGCGCTTGAGTTTTTTCATCATCTCATCAGGGGGGATGCGCGCCAGATCAAAGCGTTGACAACGACTTGTGATTGTAGAGAGAACTTTATGGGGTTCGGTTGTCGCAAAGAAGAATTTTACATTTTCCGGTGGCTCTTCAAGTGTCTTGAGAAGCGCATTAAATGCCTCTTTGGTCAGCATATGCACTTCATCGATGATAATGATTTTATAACCGCCATGCGTTGAGGCATAGCCAACGGTATCGTTAATTTGCCGAATATCGTCAATGCCGCGATTAGAAGCGCCGTCGATTTCGAGGATGTCCAGTGAGCGTCCCGACATAATATCAAGACAAGAAGGACAGGCATTGCAGGGTTCAAAATCGCTGGAGAGGGAATGGCAGTTGATCGCTTTGGCAAAAAGGCGGACAAGCGTTGTTTTTCCGCTCCCGCGACAGCCGGTGAATAAATAGGCGTGTGCAACTCTTTGCATGCGCAATGCATTTTTGAGCGTCGTGATGATGGGTGCTTGCCCAAAAACCTCTGCAAATGTTTGAGGCCTAAACTTTTTTGCAATGACTTGATAGCGGGTCATAGATTAAATCCCATATCCAATAGTTGACCTATTATTCCTTAAGCTGAGCCCTTAAGTCAAGTTTAAGCTTTGTTGTCTCTTAGGTTGTGAGAAAGAGGGGATTTAAGCTATGTAAAAAAATAGGCCTAATTATTACTTAATAAAGTATAATCTTGATTTTGCAAAGTCGAGCTTGAACCTTCAATCCTAAAAAGTTGCAAAATTGAGATAATTCGTATCATAAATCATTTTATGAGAGTAAGTTGGTGATTGAACTCTTGAAAAGTTCCTATTTCTGGAAGAGATTCGCTTTGAGTTTCTTTTTGATGCTCATTTTCTTTTGTTTTTTGCATTTTAAAGAAGTAAGGGTGGAATCTCTTGAGATCGGCGCGCAATCACAGGGCTACATTGTCGCTCAGGTTGACTTTGAATTCCCCGATCGCGAAGCTACGCTTATTCTCAAACAGGAAGCTGTTAGGGATATTGGACTTATTTTGATGATCAATCAAAATGAGATCAAAACAAAACGGTTTGAATTTGAAAATTTCTTAATCCATCATCGCGATTGGCGTTCGAGAATTAGCAAGACAACCTTTGAAGAGATGTACAATGCTGCCGATGTCATTGAGGAGTATCTCATTGAGTCGAGATTGACAGATCCGCGTACCTTCCAGCGATTGCGTGAGTCAGATATTCCCGTGACTTATTATCAAGTCATTCAGAGTCTTACAACTGAAAAGCCACTCACTCTTCCCAATACTTTTTGGCAGCATATCGAATATATGATTGTCAAAAAATATGATTTTAATCCGGCTGTTATTTCCTATATTTTGGGTTATTTTAAACAGGATAAGTGGCAGCTTGAGGAGGATCATGAGATCCACCGCATCTTTAGACATGCCATCGAGGCGAGTATTCCTGAAAAATATACCCGTATCAAAGCCGGGCGCAATATCATCAATCAGGGCGATGTTGTGACTGAGCGGCATGTTGCCATGCTCAAAGCGATGAAAAGAGCCATCGGTGAAAATCGCAATATTTGGCAGGTGAAATCAATTTTTGCTAGCTTGCTCTTTGCCTTAATTATTGTGGTTCTCGGTTCGATGTATCTGAAGATGAATCACAAAGCCATTTATGATTCATCTTCAAAGCTATTTCTCTATGTTGTCATTATCGTATTGACATTGGGGCTGGCAAAGGGACTCGAGTATGTTCTCTTGCGTTCGGGGAGTCAATTAATGGAGATGATCCGCTACCCGCTCGTCATTCCATTTACGGCTATTTTAATTTGTATTTTGCTCAATAAGCACTTAGCGATTTTCACAACGCTCTTTCTATCAGTGATTTTAGCTATTTCCCTAGCAGTTGATCATAGCCGCTTTCTCTTTATTAACATTGTCGGCGGTTTGGCGATCATTCTCTTTTCCAAAGCCTTGCGCAAACGAAAAGAGATTTTTGAAGCGACAAGTCGTGCATGGCTCAGTTTAATCCCGGCTCTTGTCGCCTTTAAACTGTATGAAAATCACTTTTTTGATGTTTTTTTGATTTTTGATTTCGTTTCGACATTTGTCTTCCTCTTGATCATTGCGATTATTGTTGTTGCTCTTCTCCCCGCTCTTGAGTCGCTCTTTCATGTGATGACTGACATTACGCTGATGGAATACGTCGATCCAAGTAATGAGCTTTTACGCCGCTTAAGTCTTGAAGCGCCGGGAACATATCAACACTCGCTTGTCGTAGGGAGTTTATCTGAAGCTGCCGCACATGCCATAGGCGCTAATGGTCTTTTTTGCCGCGTTGCAAGTATGTACCACGACATTGGAAAACTCTTTAACCCCCATTACTTTACTGAAAATCAGCTCGGGGCTTTCGACATTCACCAACTCCTCACGCCGCTTGAATCAACACAGGTGATTATCGCTCACGTCACGGAGGGGGTTAACCTTGCTAGGAAATATGGGCTTCCCAAGAGCTTTATCGATATCATCTTAGAGCATCATGGGACAACCCTCGTCTACTATTTTTATTGCAAGCAAGTTGAGCTCATGAAGGGGAATATCGAAGCTGTGGATGAAAAGCAGTTTTGCTATCCGGGGCCAAAGCCCCGATCCAAAGAGTCGGCTATTATCATGATTGCCGATACGATTGAAGCCGCCTCTCGCTCTTTAGAAGAGCCGAGTGAAAAAACAATTGAAGCACTTGTCAATCGCTTAGTGGAAGATAAAGCGGAAGAGGGGCAATTCGATGAATGTAGGCTTACCTTTGAGGAGTTAGGTCTTGTCAAGAAAGTGATCTCTAAAACGCTCTCGATTACACGTCATTTACGCATCAAATACCCTGAAAAGAAAAAATAGACGATCTCGAAATAAAGTAAAAAACTCTATTTTTGATGGAATTGTTCCCGGATTGCCGTCAGTCTTGATTTAAGGATAGTATCAAGGTCGTTGATTCCCTTTTCAATGGTGAGAAATGATTTGAGTTGCATCAGTCCATAGATTTTGATCTTGGGTTCGGTTCCTGAGGGGCGGACGATAATTTCGCTCTCATCATCGCATTTGAAGACAATCGTATCGGATTTTGGAAGGTGAAGGGGATAAGTTTCGCCTGTCATTAAGTGGCGCCCTTTTCCGATTTTATAATCATCGATTTGAACGAGGGCCATATCGGCAAAAGCGGTGAGGTTAGGATCTCGAAATGAGTTCATGATTGCATCTTTTTTGCGAGCGCCCGCTTCCGAATCTTCTAAAGCAATCGTGACTTGTCCCTCTCGATGAATTCCATAGCGTTGATAAATATCATAGAGCTGATCGATCAGGGTTAAACCTTTTAGTTTCAGGTGTAAAGCCATTTGTCCAATGAAGCATGAGGTGACAAAAGAGTCTTTATCTCGCGAATGAGTTCCCATGAGATAACCATAGGATTCTTCCGCACCAAAGAGAAATTGATGGGGGTTGCTCTCTTCTTCAAATTGATGGATTTTTTCGCCGATGTATTTAAATCCCGTCAGAAGATCGAAATATTGCAAGTTAAAATCAGCGGCAATTTTTTTTAAGAGGCGCGTTGTCACAATGGTGGTGAGAACGGTATGATTCTTTGTTAAGCCCCCTTTTTGTTGCAGCGTATTGGCAAGGTGATAGAGACAAATCGAAGCAATTTCATTTCCGGTCAAGACAACGGGTTTATTTTGATGCATGACGACGACACCGACGCGATCGGCATCGGGATCTGTTGCTATGAAAAGATCGCATTTCTCTTTTTGCATTTGATCGATGCCCATTTGGAGGGCAGGGAGTTCTTCGGGATTGGGTTTTTTCACTGTCGGGAAATCCCCATCGGGGATGACTTGGCTCTTCACGAATGAGATGTGGGTGAGACCACAGGCTTTAAGAGCTTTAGGCATTAGAGTCATTCCGCAGCCATGAAGACTGGAGTAGAGGATATGAAGTGCATCTCCAAAATCAAGGCTCTCTTTTTGATGGATTTGCAGGTGGGTGATTGCCTCAATAAAGGCATCATCATCCTGAGCCGTCATCGTGTGAATGAGGGGGGAGTTTTCAGCTGCTAAACGGATCTCATCTAAGGATTTAATCTTTTCATACTCTTGAATGATTCCGCAATCATGGGGAGGAACGACTTGTGCCCCATCGGGGCCATAGACTTTATAACCGTTATATTCCGAGGGATTATGAGAAGCTGTGATCATAATTCCCGCAACGGCTCCTTTTTGTCTGACCATAAAAGATGTGAATGGTGTAGGACGTAGTTCCGGACTCATCCAAACGTGAATTTGATTGCCGGCAAGGACGCGAGCCGCGTAAAGAGCAAATTCATGTGAGTGGTGTCTTGAATCGTAACAAATAACGACACTGAGATGATTGTTTAATCTTAAGTTGTCATTGATGTAATTGGCAAGGGATTGTGTTGCACGGCCAATCGTATAGATATTGAGTCGATTTGTTCCGACTCCCATTTGCCCCCTCATTCCCCCTGTCCCGAATTCGAGGTCTTTATAGAAAGCGTCCCGAAGCATTTGAGGCGCATCTGTTTGAAGCTTTAGAATTTCTTGCTTTGTTTCATTGTCGTAGTCACCTTTTAACCATTGATCGACCATTGAGGCGATGTCTCGAGACATGAGGTTACCTTTTACGTTATTTCTACCGATCAATATAGTTGATTGAAAATAATAGTCAAAGCATGAAGTCATATGAATCACTCCCGGTATAAATTTTTTTTTAACATGATCCGATTAATCGGTTTTTAGTATAATCGACCATTTTTATTTTGGTGTGAATATGATCCTGCCTCAAATTTTAGACAGAGAATTGCTTAATGATTTTAAATCAGTTGGTTATGATAGAGAGCCTGTGCTTTATCCCCCCTTTTTACGCGATGCCCAATCTCAAATTAAAGGGCACTCATATGATTATTTTGAGGTTGCATACACACTTCTCAGACCTTCTGTTGGGGGTGTTGACTGCTATAGGGGAAAGGTGTGTTACGCCATTTTTCGCCGGATATTATTAGCCTCACATGAGTTAACTAGCGGTGAGGAAAGCCTTTTTTTTTCCCTAGAAGCACATGCTGCATTGATAGACAACGCATACAAAAAATCGATTTCAATAGCAGTGAGGGCACTCAAAAATAAGCATTTAGATGGACCGGATCAAGCAAGACTCTTTTTAATTATCGGAAGGTCTTGCTTAGGAGTGATCACTTCTTCACCGGATATATCTGAAAGAATGGGGCTAAATTCCTCTAAAATGGATCGAATAGGTAAGATCGCTCTGTCTTTTGATCCTCAGATGAAAGCAATGGAAGATAAAATTTCAAACATATTCATGCAAAGAATAACACCCATTTTTCGTGCGATTTCACAGGATTGGCCGCTTCTTTTAGAAAATAAACGACAATGCCATCTTCTATTAGGTCAAAATAAATATGATGAGGCGATAGAGCTTTTAGAGTCTGAGATAGTGGAAGGCGATTGCACGGATTCTAATACGCAAAAGTTATTTGTAGAAAGAAAGTTATTATTAGCCATTATTTCAGCGAGTACGAAGGAAATTTGTGAAAAAACGCATATTATATTCAAAGAACTTATAGAAGAATCATTGAAAATAGATCTCGAGAATCAATTGCGCATCAAGATAGTATACATCATGGTGTTATTGAAATCATCTGATTTTAAGGAAATCATCAGACTCATTGACGACATTAAAGAGCAATATCGACCTGATTGGCCCACTTGGGTTTTGCCTTCATTTTTGACTTTGGAAGCAACGGCTTTATATAATGATGATAAAATAGAAGAAGCATGGGGTATCATACGTGACATCGATTCGGAATCTATCATAGCAGATATCCATCCAAATATGAGTGTAAGAAAATTTTTATGGTTTTTAAAAGCCATGATAGCAAAGCAACTTGCTCCGGATTCAGGGGAATATTATTATTATTGTGCTCGTCAGGTCTTAAAATACCCTTGCTCAAAGGATGAATCAAAATGGTTTTTAAATTGCATCGCAGAATGGGAATTGATCATTGCCCCATACAAAGCGATTCCGCGCTTTTATCGATTAGATGGGATTTATGTTTATGAAGACGCAACTCAATCGGAAGATTCGATAAGAAATGAAGCAAGACTTGCTTTTACTTTGAATGATCTCAATCGATATTTTGAATGTTTTTTAGTCATAAGGCAATATAGGAAAAGACATCCGGAAGCTAGTATCAGTGCGTTAAAATCAATAGAAAGAGAGTGTGTTGCCTGCATAGGCACAGGAATTCGAACCATTGATCAGGACATTCTTAGACCTATGATTAGAGCTATTCATGACCCTGAAGGGAAGGCTGATCTTGATGCTCTGCGTAAAGTAATCAAAATAGTTCTTACGGGTTTATGGCCAAATGAAGTCAAAGCTATTTTATATTTTCTTTTAGGTATTACATCCGTTAATCCCTCTCCTTATTATAAGCTCTTCTTAGCTTTGCCTCGTTTGGAAAATATAACGGATGAAATGCGCGCCATAGCATCTCAAAATGTGTTATATATGACCGATAAACCCCTATCTTTTGCCTACGAAGAGGAGAGTCCTAAATTAGACTGTTTGCAAAAGATAATGAGTTAGGGCTCTTCCTTTGAGCGGCGAGACGGCGGATTGGCTCCCTGTTCAATTTCTTCTTTTGTATAGAGCTTACCTTCCGGATGGTTAATCCCTTCGCAAAATGATTGGGAAAGGTTCCAAGAGAGGGGATTGGAAATTGTCGATTTCCACCAAGGAAAGGTGCGGCATTGAATAGGGCGCGCCTCATAAGCGCTGCATTTATTCTCTTTTAAAAAAACACAGTCATAGTTGGGCTTGAGCTCAATGAGAGAAAGGCGGCCGTTGACATTGCGGGTATAGCGCTTCAGGAAGGCTTCGCGATTCATTTGAAGATGTTGTAAGAAGCGTTGAATATCTTCTTCCGTTAACCAAACATAGCCGGGTTCCCCCGTACAGCAGCGGCCACATTGTGTGCATTTGAATCTAAGTCCATCTTTATACCAGGGCTCATCTTCAGGTAAGAGGTTTAAAGGCATGGCGCGACTCCACGTTCCATTGTTGATCAAAACGATGAACAGTCATATGAATAGCCTCATCGCTGCAATCTATAATATTGAATGTTCCCCTTTTTTTCACGGAAATTGAGCCGGCATCTGAAATAAGTGGAAAAGCATTTTCTCGAAGGTCAGCAATGGCATGGCGATGGGTATGTCCATGAAGGTAGAGGCGGATCTGAGGAGAGGAGATAATGATTTTTCGAAGAAGATCTGCCTGCTTGAGTTGCCTTTTGGGGTGCTCGTTTTTAAAAAAAGGATAGTGGCCCATGAGAAGAATCGGTTGATTTTTGGGAATTTCAGAGAGTAATTGCTGTAAATTAATGGCTATTTTTTCGGTCATTCTCCCTGTTGACGAGAAATAGTTGGTATTGGTTGAGCAATCGAGAAGAATAACGCCCAGCCCGGATTTCTCATGGGGAAGCGTTTCTGAAAGTGTGAAGTGGGCAACCGAATGTTGTTTTAAATGGAATCCGGGCCATCCTTCAAAGGGGAGATAGGGAGCAAAATAGCGATAAAAATCCTGATTTTGATAGGCGCTTGAGGTGTAGGCGTCGTGATTTCCCGGAATGGCAAAAACCTTCAATCCTTTGGATTGAAGCGATTGAATGAATCGGATGCCTTCTTTAAACTCCCTTTTTTGAGCCGTTGTCGTAAAGTCGCCCGAAATCATTACGACATCGCCCTTAAAATCGTCGACTTGCTCTAAAAAAGCTTCGATCAACCGGTGTGAGTGGATTTTGCGCCGCCGCCATAGAAAATTGGCATTGCCAATCATTCTTTTTGAAAAGAATTGGGATGGGCTATAACAGGGAAAGCCAAAATGCAAGTCTGAAATATGAATAATTCTCATGCAGTGAGGATAGTCAAAAAGGGATATTTTTGCTATCCCTTGCAAGCCGAGAGGCCACATTCCATAAAAGTTGTGACAAAATTAGAAAGGGTAATCAGGATCAAAGTGATGCATGCAGAATATTCAAACCAATTTGTTTTGAGCTTTTTTTGCTCCATACGCAGCAATGCGAGAAGAATGCCGGCTACAAATAAAATGCAAATGAATGCGATAAAGGCCCAAGTATAGAGACTAAGTCCTAAGACGGGAACTCCAAAGGTTGGGGAACCGGGGCAAATATGCAGACAAATTTGCCGGATGGAAACAGTCCCTCCCACCATTGCACTCAAGAGTGTCACTGTATAGTGAATAGGGCGAATACCAAACCAAAGATTGAGAAAGGCACCGAATCCCGCAGAGATCAGTCCGAGGCGCTGCAAAATACATAAAGGGCAGGGCATTTCTTCTTTCGAATATTGTTGATAATAAGCTGATAGTAAAATGCCAACGATCACAAAAATCATGATAGCATTAATGGTTCGCGCAAATCTTTGCATGACTTTATGCTCCGTAGTTAGAAATTAAGATGAAGTACTGTTGTCACATGATGCCATAACATTAAAAGCATTAATCCCAAGTTGAAAAAAATAACAAAAAGGGCCGCTTTGCGCTGATGAAAAATGGCACATGTCATAGCAATGAGAATCATCAGAAATAAAGCTATCATCATAATCAACAACCTTTTGCAAACAGAAGATGTAAACTTATTTTTTTATTTATAACTTATCCTACTCAAAAAATATGTTTATGTATATAAAATTTAGAAGAATAAAAAAATCAATTTAATTGGAATTGTACAATGAAAAAATATTTGCTCGTGTGTATTTCACTATTATCCGCATTTTCTTTATTTGCAGATGAAGCTGTAGATCAGCCTGCAAAAGAACAAAAACCCTTTAAAAAATTCGTTAAAAAATTGAAGCCAAAAGTGAAAAGAGTCGCTAAAAAGGGAAAAGAAAAAGCAAAGGAAAAACTAAAAGAATGGAGCGAATTCGCTGATAATTACCAAGAGGATCCCACTTTTTTAGATGAAGAACAAGAATCAGAAGAATAACGGATCTTGAAGAAGAAGTGACTTCACTTGATGGCATGTGATCCATTTCTGCCAGTGATTTTCTCTTAGGCGCATTCCCTTGATGTTGGGAAGCCAAGAAGGGGGTGTTGCAATGGTGCCGAGTTTCCAACCCGGTTGCCATTGCCTAATTCTTTTATGGTTGCCCGCAATGACAAGAAAGGGAAGATCGAGGTTCGAAGCGAGATGGACAATGCCCGATTCATTGCCAATGACATATTTTGATTCTAAAAGTAGCGATGCCAATTCAGATAAGTTCCCAATTTGAGGCGTTTCAATCCATGCGGGAATGGCTGCTTTGAGAAGAGAGTGCTCTTTTGCGCTCAAACAAAAAAAGGGCGAAAACCCCCGTTTCATGAGCCAGTTTGCAATGTGGATAAAGCGATCGAGAGACCAGGTGCGAAGGGGGGTAGAGCTGGTTGGATGGATGGCAATCCGACGGGTTGACTTAGTGGTTTTGTGATTGAACATAAGTCCGTTATCAAGAGCATACTCGATATGAAATAAATGGGACATACTCTCCGCTAAACTGCACACAACAGGTTTTTGTGGATCGAGAATGGCATCGCGCTCGCTTAAAGGCGGATGGCGTCTTGCATCATACGAAGGATATAAAATAGTCAATTTAGAACGGTAGCGCTCAATGAGGTTTTTGGACTTAGGGCTATTATCGTGCTCTAAAATAATATAATCAAAATGGGAAAAATCGGTGTTGGGTATCGGTTGAGGTTCAAAAACATGTCCCTCAAACCATGAAGCCATTTGAGGAAGATGGTCATTATAAGTGATGACGTCATGTCCATGTTGTTTGAGTTGGTGGGAGACTGTCATCATCATCAAACCATCGCCAAATCCCTGAGCTGTAATCACTGCAATTTTCATAGTTTTGATTGTGAGAGTTTTTTGAAGGCTTTCAAGACGCGGTGTTTTCCAATCCAATGTTGCCAATAGGCATCGCGAAGAGCGAGATGGAGTCCTTTAAAGTTCGGAAGGGGGATAAGGGGTGTCACGACTTCCCCAATGTGCCAACCGGGCCGCCATTTGGCGACATGGGCCGAATTGCCTGAAATGGTGAGCGTTGGAATCTTGAGATTGGATGCGAGATGCCCGGGGCCTGAGTCGTTGCCAATGAAAAACCCCGATGAGACATAATATTCGGCGAGATCTAAGAGGGAAGGAAAGACTTTAATCGGTACATTGTAAGACTTAATTTGGCGATAAAGGAGATCGTCATTTGCGCCAAGGGTAAAAATAGGGTCAAAGTCCCATTGTTTGAGCTGCTTTGATATAGCAATAAAGGATGTCAAATTCCAATTGCGTTTAGAGTCATTGCTCCCCGGATGAATCGCAACGCGTTTGGGATATTGGCGATAATGTGAAAATGACTTTAATCCGTTGTCTAAGGTGGGAGCGTCTATCCATTTTTTTAAGGACTGCCGAATGTTTTCTGCCACGCTCTTTTTTGGATCAAAAAGAAAATCGCCCGTTTGAAAGAGCTTAGAGGGTTTATGGCACAAAATAATGAACTCATTGCATTGGTTGCGCATGGCAGCGAGATCATGAGCGCGTTTGGAATGGTCATTTTCTAAAATGATGCGATCAAATGAGATCAAGGGATCGAAAGATATTGGATAGGACTCGAAATGAACGGGAGAGTCAAAGAGGGAAGCGAACTGAGCGTGTTGATCGTGAAAAAGAGTCACATCATGGCCGGCCTTAGCCAATTGGTGGGCAGCGATCATCATGAGAAGCGCATCGCCAATTCCTGTCGCTGACAAGACGGCAATGCGTTTTGGATATAGGGTTTTAGCCTTACTCATCATCTTCCGCGTTTCCAATCAACACTTCTGAAAGGATAATCGTAGCAGCAGAGGAAGAGGCGATTTGGAGCGCTTGAATTAGAACTTTTGCCGGATCAATAATTCCGGCTGCAACAAGGTCTTCCACCTTTCCTGTGAGGGCATTGAATCCCCATTGTCCTTTTTTTGACGTGATTTGATCAAGAATAAGAGAAGGCTCATATCCTGAGTTTAGAATAAGCTGCTTTAATGGGGCGCAAAGAGCGCTTTTAACGATACGCGCACCCACTTTTTCTTCATCCGATAGGGTTAAATGATCGATGGTTTCACTAGCTTGCAAGTAAGCTACGCCACCACCCGTAACAACCCCATATTCCATGGATGCTTTTGTCGCGGCAAGGCTATCTTCAAAGCGCTGTTTTTTTGTCTGCATTTCGCTCTCTGTTGGTGCTCCAATTTGAATGACGGCAACACCGCCTGAGAGTTTTGCTTTGCGCTCAGTCAGTTTTTCTCGATCGTAATGGCTGCTGGCCTCATCGACTTGCTTTTCGATTTGTTTGAGGCGCGCTTGTACGGCTACTGCATTGGTCTCGTCAGTGACAATCGTTGTCATCTCTTTAGTGATGACAACACTTGTTGCCTGCCCAAGCACATCTGCAGCACAATCTTTAAGTTGTAGACCGGTCTCTTCCGTTATCAGTGTGGCGCCTGTTAAGATAGCAATATCTTCGAGCATTGCTTTTTTGCGGTCGCCAAATCCGGGTGCTTTGACAACACAAACGCGTAAAATGCCTCTGAGTTTGTTGATGACAAGGGTTGATAGTGCATCGGAATCGATATCATCGGCAATGATGAGCAGTTCTTTTCCCGTCGCAGCAAGGGATTGCAAAATATTGAGAAGGTCATGAATCGTTGAGATCTTCTTATCGGTGATTAAAAGGCTCGGATTTGTCATTTCAACGATCTGCTTTTCGTTATTTGTAACAAAATAAGCACTAGCAAAACCGCGATCGAATTGCATTCCCTTCACATGATTGATTTCAGTTGAGGTTGATTTCCCCTCTTCAATTGTGATGACGCCAAAGCGGCCGACAAGTTGCATTGCTCGATATATGGTTTCACCAATATCTTGATCTCCACCGGCAGAAATGGTGGCAATTTTGCGAATATCTTGATCGTCCCGGATGGTTTGAGCCATTTTTTCGATTTCGGCAATGACGGTTTGGGTGGCCTTTTCCATCCCCCGTTTGATATGGATAGGGCTTGCGCCGGATGCAATGTTTTTCATGCCGCCCTGAACAAAAGCTGCTAATAGTATAATAGACAGGGTCGTTCCATCACCACAGGCCTCTTTCACTTTTGTTGCGACTTCTTTTCCAAGTGCCACACCCATATTCGCATATTGATCTTTAAGTTCAATATCCGAAACGATGGCATTACCGTGGTTTGTGATTTTCGGGGCGCCAAATGAGGTGTCAAGACCTACATTGAGACCATTTGGGCCTAAAGTGACTTTGACAACTTCGGAAAGTTTTTCAATTCCTTCAAGTAATTTTTGACGGGCTTCTTCTTCAAAAATGAGCTCTTTTGCTGACATATACATTCCTCAATTATTCACTGTGTTCATAGGTTAATTCATTAATAGATATTTCTCAACCATTTGCCATCAATCTTTGCTTTGCATATACTGGCGAGCATGGATTTTGAAAAAAATAGCCGATTATCGATTTGCGATACGGTGATTCAACCGGGTGAAAGGGTCACTTTAGCTCTTCCAACTCCCGAAATTTATACGTGTGCGCCGAGTTATATTCCCATTCACGTCATTCACGGCAAACGCAAAGGTCCCTGTCTTCTCGTCTGCGCTGCGCTGCATGGAGATGAGATCAATGGTGTCGCGATCATTCAAAAACTGCTTGAAATAGATTTGTTAAATAAAATTTCAGGAACTCTGATTGCTATTCCCGTTATGAATATTTTTGGACTGATCACACAGTCAAGACATTTGCTCGATCGTCGAGATCTTGCAGGAAGTTTTCCCGGATCTGAAACCGGGTCGTTTGCATCGCGTCTTGCGTATCTGCTGACGACTGAAGTTTTATCAAAAGTGACGCACTGTATCGATATCCATACGGGGGAGCCGCACATTCGTCAAATGCCACACATTGAGACCGATCTTGATCGGAAAGATTGCCTCGAATTTGCCAAAGCCTTTGATGCTCCGATGATTCTGCATTCGACAGATGCACAGGGGATGTTATGGCAGTTAAAAAAAGAAGATGGGATTCCCACTGTGATTTTTGAAGGGGGGGAAGCCCTTAAGTTCGATCCCGATACGATCAAAACGGGGATTAAAGGGATTTTGAGTTCATTGCGGCATCTCGGAATGCTTTCTAAAAAACAGACAAAAATGCGTCAAAGAATGACAGCGCGTTCAACATTTGTTGTCACATCTCCGGGATCCGGGATGTGTGAGTTGAATACGGTGATTGGTAAATACGTGAGTAAGGGTGAGAAATTAGCGACCATTACGGATCCTTTTGGAACACGTCAAAAATTTACGGTGCATGCTCCTATTGAAGGAATGATTATTTCTTGCAATAGCTATCCCTTAGTTAATGAAGGGGAGAGTTTGATTGTTATTGCAGACGTCAATATTGCCCAAATGGATACGATTCCCAATTGGTCGCCAACTGAAATGGAATATGAGTAGAAGAAAGATGATGGCCCCTTTTTTTATATGGGGTATCGCTATTTTATTTTATCTATATGAGTTTTTTCTTGGGGTGTTTCCGGGGACCATTGCCTCATTTTTGATGAAGGCGTACCAACTGACTCCCGAGCAGTTTTCTCTTATGACATCGGGCTATTATATGATTTATGCCGCGATGCAAATTCCCGTCGGTTATTTTGCTTCGCGCTTTGGGCTTAAAAAAACGCTTCTTCTCGCCACACTCAGTTGTACACTAGGGATGCTAGGTTTTTATCTGTCGCATGATTTTGTTACATTATTTATCAGCCGTGCCTTAATGGGATTTGGGGCTTCCTTTGGATTTATCGTTAACTTACTCGTCATTTTGCAATGGTTTCCAAATAAAAAATTTGGGTTTTATACGGGAGTTACCCAATTTTTAGGAGCTATAGGTCCTCTTTTTGCCGGTGGGCCTTTGTCACTCTATTTTCAAAATCGCACAGATAATCCAATGCAATTCTGTCTTCTACTCGTTGCCGTTGGCATTGCATTAGTGATCCTTGAAGGCCTCTTTTTTAAAGAGAAAGAGGCAGATGAAGAAAGTACGCTTGTCTTTTTAAATCCCCGAACTTCCTTGCAGAAGGGGTTTTTCCAACTTCTTAAAAACCCTCAATTTTTCTTCATTATGTTTTTTGGGGGATTGATTTATGCTTCTGTTCCGCTCATCGGAGCCTATTGGGGAACGAGCTTTTTGGTCATCAAAGAGATCCCCGTTTCTCTCGCCGCATTTATTACGTCGCTCATTTGGCTTGGATGGGCCTTTGGATGTCCTTTCCTAGGCAAAGTCTCAGAAAAAACCCATCGAAGAAAACCGGTATTGGTGATCTCTTCATTCATTGGAATGATAGTTTCATTACTCTATCTAGTGCCGGGGATTCAATCGATCGCTATTTTAATGATGATAACAACACTCATCGGCATTGCCGGGGCTTCTCAATCGATTTCTTTTGTCATGATCTCCGAACTGGCCCCTAAAAAATCGTATGGGATGGCTCTTGGGTTTAATAACATGATGATCATGTTATTTGCATCGCTCTCCCCACTCATCACAGGATCGATCATTCACAAACAGGGGAGCGAGATTGCCGAGGGCTCCTTTATTGTAGGACTGACTCTTGTGCCTATTTACTTTTTTGTTGCATTCATCCTCTCTCTTTTGATTAAAGAGACCTTTTGCCGCCATCAAGACGCCGTGCACAAACTCAATATCGATAAAAAAATCGGCAAGTTCAATCGCATCGTAAAAAATGCGGGTTAGTCGTTGTGGATAAAGGTTTGATAGAGTTCCTTTCTATTTTTCTTAAGAAGAGAGCTCATGAGTTTGACTGCTTGGGAGGGGCTGAGGTGATATTCCCCGGTGAGTTGATCAAAGAGAGTTTTTTCCTCTACATTGAGTTGTTTTTGAGACGAGCCGTAAAATTGAATCACATATTCCCCTTTGGGTAGGGCAAAACGGATTAAAAGTTCCTCAGGAGAGCCTGAAGCGACCTCTTCATAGAATTTTGTCAGCTCTTTGAAAAGCGTAACTTGCAGATCGGGATCCAATTGATGAAGCAGTTGAAGTGTTTTTTTGAGGTGATGAGGGGATTCATAAGCATAACTTGCCCCATCAAAGGAGAGCATTTGAAGGAGTGTTTTCCTACATTCGCCTTCTTTTTTAGGTAAAAAACCGACAAATTGAGTGGGAGACATTTCATTTCCACTTAGACTCATGGCAACTGCTAAAGCACAAGGGCCCGGCAATGAGGTGATCGGCAGATTTTCTCTGCGAACGGCTGAAACGAGTCTGGCTCCCGGATCGCAAACTCCGGGTGTTCCCGCATCGCTAATCAAAGCGATCTCTTTTCCTTCGCGAAGCTGCCTTAGAATCTGATCGAGCTTTTTTGCTTCGTTAAATTGATGATAACTCTCAAGGGGGGTGCTGATCTCATAATGGCGCAGTAAAATTAGGCTTTTTTTTGTATCTTCTGCGAGGATAAGAGCGCATTTTTTAAGCGTTTCAAGGCCTCTTAAAGTGATATCTGAAAGGGTTCCAATAGGAGTTGCTATGAGATAAAGCATAAGACGTTACATATCAATGAAAAAAGGTGGCACCCAGATTCGAACTGGGGAATGGAAGCTTTGCAGGCTTCTGCCTTACCACTTGGCCATGCCACCGTATTAGAAGCGCCTATTTTGCACGATTTACTCTCTTTGTGTCAAGAGAGGTTATTTTGCATTATGTAAAAACTAGCCGATAGGACAAACGTCAAAAAGACAGGTAATTTAATCGCCTTGAATCCGGTAAAATAATGGAAAATATTGAGTATCGTTAAAACGATCAGACCGGGATAACAAATTTCAAGAATGGGGCCAAGAAACTTAGCTATTCCGGTAAACCCGAGATTGGCAAAGCAAATGGCAATCAAAAGAGTGATGATCAAAGATAGGGAGGGGGAAATCCTGTTTTTTGATAAATCCTTTCTAAGGTAGTCTGCAAAAATTGACGTCAGGGAAATAGCCGTAGTCAAACATGCAGTAACAATTGTGATTGAAGCAATTGTCCCTCCAATGCCGCCCAAAAGTTTGTTTGCAATCACTCCCAAAATCTCTTCCGTGGGAAGCGAGGGTTCAAGAGAAGTTGCAAAACGAGCCGATATAAAACAGATCCCAACATAAGTAATGAAGAGGAGAATAGCGGCAATTAAACTCGAGAAAAAGACTTTTTCAAAAAGACTTTTTCTTTGATCCACAGCTGAGCCTATTTCCATTTCATTTTTAAAATGAGGTAAAACAACAGTCGCAAACAAAAAGGCTGCGATGAGATCCATTGTGTTGTAGCCCCCTAAAAGACCTTTTTTGAAGCTGATCCATGCGCTTCCTCCATGAATGGAAGTCTCAGGAGAATTCCATAATCCCGAAAAGAATAGCGATAATAGACAAATAAGCAGGATAGGCGTTAGAAATAAGCCCAGCAGTTTAATGATATTTCTCGGTTTAATAGCCGTAATAAAAATAGTCAGCGATACGACTAAGCTAAAGATTCCAATTGGAATATCAAAAAGATAGGGCCTTAAAATGGCGTGCATTAGTGTAAATAATCTAGGTATAACCCCAAATGGTCCCAAAATCATTTGTAAAAGCAAAAATAGCAAAATTCCGGGCCATTTTCCTATTCTTCCTAAAAATTTTTGGCATTCAGCCCCAAAAAAAAGCATACCGACAAGACCAAGAAATGGAACAATAACGGCTGTCAGAGTCAATCCGAAAATGGCATAAGGCCAATTTGATCCCGTTTCTTTGCCGATTAATAAGGGGAAAACTAAGTTTCCCGCACCGAAAAACATCGAGAATAAGGCAAAACCGGTGGTTAATATACCACTTGAAAAAACCTTCTTTTTAGTGATTGTTTGGGTTTGATGAGTCATAATTCCAATAATTATTATTACTATCTTAATTTATGTCAATGTCTTACTGTATTTAAAATATATTCTATGCATCGATAAATGCCACCCCCCTCTACACGATTTTTAGAACCAACAATATGATGAACTCTAAACTTTACATCGTTCTTTTTTTGGATATCGGAAGGAATCGCAGGATGATAGGATACAAAAGTATCAGAGGGTGGGGCACAAGAAAGGGAGAGTCTGGGATCTCTCCACAACTCCATATCTTTAATGCTTTTCCCTTCCGGTATCTCTATTTGTAGTACAACCGGTTCATCCCTACCTAAAATCCAATCTAGAATATTTGTCCTTGATAGAGCATATATCTGTGGTGTGATTGGATCCGCTGCAAAAAATAGGTGGCGGTCGCATTTTTGAACTTCGCGTACCTTACTCTTAGGGCATCCCATATAACCATAAACCAGGTGCCCTTCCATTGGTGGAAGGGGAGGAATGGGATGCGGAGGAAAATGCGCTTCTGCCCATGACGACGCTAAGTGGTATCCATAGAGGGTCATGGCACCTTCTGCGAATCTTATCGCGACCCTATTCATCGCAAAATCTCATCTGCAATCTTTGAAGCTCTGGGAATGATGGTAGCGCATCCGGTAAAAAGCATACTCCTGAAAATAGCTCCTTTAAAGAAAGTGCGCATTCCCCCTTCTTTATACATCGTTTTTATAGCATCCGAAAGAGAGAGCTTGCCGTCTAATTTTTGCCTATATGTCGCAATAGAATCAGCCGGATGCGTGAGGAAAGAACCACCGATTCCTGCAATGATTTCTGCAGCAAATGCCAAACTAGGGCTATGCGTCTTATCAAGAACAACACGACGCGTCTCAGGGCCTGCAAAAAGCATCACGCCCGCAAATCCCGCTTCACGAAACATCAGTTCCTTGACGCCTACCCAAGGCCTTGTCCAACTTTGTTTGATCATATGTTGCATGGCGGCACTTGGCCCTAACTTGTGAACTTGTTGAACTAAAATCGTGTTTTCAACAGGCGTTGATCCGACAATAGCTCCTAACATTCCACTTAGAATCGCAGAGGCTCCACCCCATATTTTAGAAGACTCGTCATATGAGGGATGTGTTTTCATCAGAGCGTTGAATGTCATACTCGTTGTAGATGCTACCATGACTGCGCTAGCAAAAGCGACTGATCCTCTAAACAACTCAAGGGGATGTAAAATACGCAAAACTTTCCCGTTTGGAAAATTTTTAATATGGAAATCAGAACTATCTACCCCTCCGGCTTGAAGACGTTTCTTTAATCCCTCAGGAGGAAAGCAGAGAAAACCCCCAACAAATCCGCCTAGCGCACTTGTTGACAAAGTAAATAAAAAATTTTCTGTACTGTTAACGGAATGCGCTTGATTTACTATTACCGGCATAACTCCCCCTATTAAAGGGCGCAAATCATACTCATCGCTCTTATTTATTTAAAGTAAAAATATCCATGGTGTTACGGCTAATGCATTTAGCCCGCCACGGTATATAAAGATTTGGTAAAAATCGATAAATCATGCTATGATCTCGACTTTGTAACTTTTTGGACCCGAAGGCCTCGAGATATTTGTTCTCTAGGGAGTTATTAAAACCGGGAAGGGGTTTTTTACCCCTTCCCGGTTTTAATAATCTCCGAGTTCGACCATAGGCCGAACGTCCGAGAGCAAAGACCGCGGCAGGCGGGACCAAAAAGTTGCAAAGTCGAGATGATGCCCCTCAATTATATTTAAACCTCGCGAGGCTGCAATGGCTAGTACAAATAATTCTTTGACGCATACAATGGAATGGAGCACTGTTCAAGATCGATTAAATCGCATCCATCGAGAGGCTCCTTTATATGAAGATACATATCGACTCACGCAAATTGCGCTCCAAACGCTGTCGATTGCGGGATTTATTGGGAGTACGGCCCTTTTTTGCTCACCCATAGGAATTCCCGCTTTTATAGGAATGGAAGCAATGACAGTCGTTGTGCTCTCCGCCGCTTATTTGATTCCGGCTGCTATTGCAGTGCTTGCTCAAATGGAATACCGCAATTTACCCAATATGGAGCTTGTCAAACTAGAAAGGGATTCATTTCCGGATTGGATGTCACGTAATGGTTATGAAGCGCAGCTACTTCAGCACGATGCTCTCGGTATTTCAGATGAGGTTTTAGGTGTTCGTGGAAAAGATGAGTGTGGTATCGGTAGGGCGCTACGTGACAAAGCCAAAGCTGCTGCATGTTATATTGACAACTTTTTAAAGGCGTCTCATTCATCTAGGCAAATCAATCGAAACTATCAATGGGGACGTGGGGTAGCAGTTACCGTTTATAGTATAGCTTGGCTCTATTCGACTTTAGTTGTTAGCGAAGCAAAGCGAAGAAGAGATGAAGGGATAAAGAAGCGCGAAGAGGAAGCTAAAAAGAATAAAGAAAGTGGGCTAAAGAGAACGTGGGGAGATGCGGCGGCTGATACGGCACGAAGAGTGGTTGATGAGACTCGTTTAGCTACAACTCAGTGGGTAGCACAAGAGCGCATGTTAAAAGCATCCCAAAGTTTTGATCGAACAATGGGGTATTTAACGACTCAAATGAGTCAAAAAGAATCTGAACTCAATGGTTTTTTTAGGCGAGCATATGATGCGTATCAAAATGAGATTAGAGAAGTTTCAGCTGATGAGGCTTCATTAGCAGGATTTCGTGAGACTGCTTCTCCCGTATCAAGAACCGGAGGATATGATCTCCCGGAAACGGGATTTATCCAATACTGGGAGGATCCAAGTCCGGTCGGACGCTCACCGACTGAGTCCGCTGCATCGGGAGCCGGAGATCCGCTTTAGCTCGACTTTAGCCCACATTTACCCTGAAATCGATGTGTGTCTATAGAGCCTTTAAAATATCCTGAATATTCGAGATGATGCGATGGGTCGAAATCGAATTGAGATGACCCATTGTATAGGTACTGAGATCGAAAAAGAGATCATTCATCGACTGATCGGAAGAAAAACAGGGAAGATTACACAAATTAGAGACAATGCCGGTCAAACGACCGAGAAGTTGCGGGGAATGAGGCTCTTTTTCGAGTTGTTTCATGATCTGAAGAAGAGTGTTATGGACTCCTTGGGAAAATTCCTCAGGAGATAAGTTGATTTGAGCCTCATTAAAGCGTTGTGCCGTTTCATCAATTTTACTCTTATGAGAAGGGGTTAGTTTGAAGGCGGGATCGGCATTTTTTTTATGACAATAGTTCATAATATGGGGCTGTAGCGACTGAAAGGTGTCTCGAAAGTGGTTATCGGCGAAGTCGAGAAAGCCATGAAAGCTCTCTGCCATTCCAAGCAGTTGATTGGGGTCGATAATAAGATAGCGACATTCTTCCGCAAACGATTGCCGCATTTCATTGATATGCTCAGAATAATAACTACCCTTAAACGCCTGAGGATAAAACTCAGGAGATGCCCCTAAAGGCGAGATCGAATCTCCCATTGATTCCCCCTAACCCGCATTTCTCATAAATTTGAGAACTTATTTATCTACGGGCCCCAATCTTGCTTATAACAATTTTTTTGATTTAATACCAAATCCCAAATGCCATTTTTAATGACTTTCCAATGCGCGCTTAAGTATTTCTAAATCACTAATAATAAGTGTCTTAACAGCGGTTTTTCTCTGTGTTGGAAAAAGAAGAGAACTTAAGTTGGATTCGATGTTTTTGAGGATCAGTAAGCCGGGATGGTGAGGCTCTAAAAATAAAATGGGTCTCAATGCATGGACCATTGAATAGATTGATTCATATGCGATTTGACTTTGGATGATCGGAAGCTCTGCTAGAGTATTTAGAGTTAAATAGAGGCCATTGATGAGAGATTGTCTTGAAATAGAGTAGGCATTTTCATCAATTTTTTGAGCGGCAGCATTGAAGAGTTCCCACTGATGATCATCCGGAATCTTGCCGTCCGCTGCAAATTTTTGGGCAGCTTCCGATAGCATTTCAATAAGGGTTTTGAGGATGGGAAGATCAAGATCTAAAGTAGCGGTGATTTCAGAGATCCCTTGGAAGGTTCCCCCATGTTTTAAAAGCATTTCCCGTTTGAAATAGGTATTGGCAGATAGAACGGAATTTTTAATATCTTTGAGCATAGATGCAATGTTGAATGTGTTCATTTTGGGAACAAATGCATCAATTGCATCCAACGGAATAAAGATGTGTTCAAAAGGGGAGTCGGGAGATAAGGGAAATGCCATAATATTTTGGGTTGAATCTTTTATTATTGACCCATAACAAATCGCCGTATCTTTAGTAAACCCAAAAGAAACTACCTTAATAAAAAATTCTGCGATAGATTTATACCGAAATAAATTGAAGAATTGGTTTTTATCTTCGCCGGCATCTTCGACTTCTCACCCTTAATTTTTTGACCTATCTTCAATAGGATCAAAAAATTAAGCCGGCTAAAGCCTGATAAAAATTCGAAGCGCCATCAAAGTTAAAATCCCAATTCTTCAACTCATTTCGGTATATATCTAATTGATGAAGGAGATGACTTGTGAAATTAACGGTTCGGCACATTGCCGATTTTTTGGGGATACCCCTCTTTTTAGATAAAAGGCCAAGCAAAGTGGTTTTTGATACTCGAAATCTCAATGGAGGAGAGTTGTTTTTTGCTTTAAAGGGAGAAAAAGTGGATGGACACTCATATCTCGAAGAAGCAAAGCAAAAAGGAGCCATTGCTGCCGTGGTCTCCAAAGAATACTCCAAAGTGATTGAGGGATTGCCGCTTATTCCTGTTCAGGACCCTTTAAAAGCGCTCGGTGATTTGGCTAGGGAGGTTGTCAAAAATAGTAAAGCTCAAGTGATTGGCATTACGGGGTCCGTTGGTAAAACGACAACAAAGGAATTTCTTCATTCGATGTTATCAAACGCATTTCGCGTCGGTAAAACGCCGGGGAATCAAAACACAAAAATCTCATTTCCCACCCATCTCCTCAACATGGAAGAAGTGAATGACTTTTTAATTCTCGAAATGGGTGCAACGCATATAGGAGATATTGAATATCTTACATCCATTACTCCTGTTGATTATGGCATTTTAACGCATGTAAGCCAAAGTCATTTGGAGTCGTTTCAAACCCTTGAAATGATTGCTATGGAAAAACAAAAAATTTTTAGGGGGTCAAAGCTTAAAGCAGCTCTTGTCAATCATCAAGCTCAAAAATGGATGCAAGGAGCCCCAATTCCTATTGAGACCTATGGTGTAGACATTTCTAAGGCTGATTTCACAATCAAAGCTGAAAACAAAGGGCTTGTTTTTTATGAGAAGGGGATGAAGAGTTCCGTATTTCACCTGCCAATGATCGCGCCACATCACCTCGAAAATTTTGTTGGAGCAGCGGCCATTGCGAGAAAGATTGGGATGCCTATGGATGAGATTTTAAAAGTAGCTCGGGATTTGCAGCCTTATTTGCACAGATTTCAGAGGATCGAAAAAAAGGGGATTACTTTTATT
Source organism: Simkaniaceae bacterium (assembly GCA_021734805.1). Classification (NCBI taxonomy): domain Bacteria; kingdom Pseudomonadati; phylum Chlamydiota; class Chlamydiia; order Parachlamydiales; family Simkaniaceae; species Simkaniaceae bacterium. The sequence continues at coordinate 18,676 of JAIPIG010000008.1, read as the reverse complement.
GACGATGCCTACAATGCTTCCGTTACCTCTTTTCGGGCAGCTTTTGAAACTTTGCAAAAGATGAGGGGAAGGCGGATTGCTGTCATTGGAGAGATGAGAGAGCTGGGGAGTTATACGCGTGAAGGACATGAGATCGTTGCAAGAGAGGCGCTCAAATCAGTGGATGAAGTATTGTGTTTTGGAAATGAATGTGCAAATATTGTGGATATTTTTCGGAGTGAAAACCGTCCTGCCGCACTGTTTTCATCGATCGATCAACTGGAAATGGCATTAAAACAGATCCTCTCTTCCGGGGATATTGTGCTTGTTAAAGGAGCCAATTCACACCAACTTTGGAAAGTCATTGAGAGGTATTAGACATGTTTTTATTTTTATTAGATTGGCTACACCACTTTATTGGAATTAAAATTCCGACCGCTTTTGCTTATAGTTCAACACGTATGATTCTCGCATCGATCACATCACTACTTCTAACCATTTTTTTTGGCCCTTGGTTTATTAAAATGCTCTATCAATTAAAAATTGGGCAGCCCATTCGTAAAAAAGAATGTCCTATGCTGGCAGAGCTGCATAAAAAAAAGGAAGATACCCCTACGATGGGAGGGATTTTAATCGTTTCTTCTATTACCGTTTCGGCATTGCTCTGGATGGATTTGAGACAGAGTTATACTTACATTTTACTCTTCACAATTTTAGCTTTTGGAGGACTTGGTGCAACAGATGATTGGTTCAAGCTTAAATATAAAAATGCGAAGGGAATCTCCGGGAGATCGAAACTGTTTTTTCAACTTTTATTTTCAACTGTGATTTGTGGATTTTTTCTGTGGATCGGTTCATTTGATCATGCAGGTGACTATTTTTTACCTTTCATGAAAACCCCATTTTTTATTCTCTCCGGTGCGCTCACGTCTTTAGCCTTTTTATTTGGCATTTTTATTATTACGGGGGCTTCGAATGCGGTGAATTTAACAGATGGTCTTGATGGTCTTGCTGCCGGGTGTATCATCCCCGTTGCTCTAGTCCTTGCCTTGATTGCATTTTTATCAAATCACATTGATATTTCAAGGTATTTGAATATTTTATATCTCGAAAGATCCTCTGAAATTGCCATTTTTTTATCTGCAGTTGCGAGTTCCTGTTTGGGGTTTCTATGGTTCAATGGTTATCCTGCACAAGTTTTTATGGGTGATACCGGATCGCTCTCACTTGGGGCTGTTCTCGGAGTGTCTTCCGTATTGCTCAGGCGTGAATTTCTTTTAGCTATTATTGGAGGGATTTTTGTTGCTGAAGCGCTATCCGTTATTTTGCAGGTAGGGAGCTATAAGTTGCGCCATAAAAAAAGAGTCTTTTTATGTGCACCTTTGCATCATCACTTCGAGTATAAAGGATGGCCTGAAACAAAGGTTGTGTTGCGGTTTTGGATTGTCGGGATTTTACTCGCCGCAATTGGTTTATCATCCATTAAATTTCAGTGATTGACGATGCGTTATGCTATTTTAGGATTAGGGATTAGCGGTCTTGCGGCAGCACGCTTTTTATTAGAAAGAGAAGAAGCGGTGATCGGCATTGATCATGTGGATAAGATTGCTGTGATTCGTCAATCTTATCCCTTACTTCCCTTAGGCAGTGATCGGGGGTTTAATCAAGACTATGATTGTCTCATTGTCTCTCCGGGGATTGATCCGAGCCATCCGATTTATAGTGAGGCAAGAAGAAAAAAGATCCCTATTTTAGGGGAAATTGAACTGGCTCTACAAAATGCTTCTCATCGAATCATCGGTGTGACGGGAACAAAGGGGAAAACAACGGCTGTCATGCGCATAGAAGCTCTTCTTCGCGCTGCAGGGCACCGTGCTCTTGCTGTTGGAAACATTGGTGATCCGCTGATTGCACATTTAAATGAACCTGAAGACACGATTTTAGTCGTTGAGTTGAGCTCTTTTCAGCTTGAGACGATAGTGAGCAAAAAATTTCATTCAACTGCCATTTTAAATTTATCGCCCGATCATCTCGACCGTTATCCTTCTTTTGACGCCTATAAAGACGCAAAAAGGCGCTTGATCGATCTGACAATAGGCAAATGCTTCGTGCATCATGGCATTTCAAAGCGAGGCCTTCCGATTGGGCCGCTCTCTCAAGTCCATCCATGGATGGATGATGATTTGATCGCTCTCATGCATGCAATGAAAACCAAGGGGATAAAAGAGCAAGAGTGGGCAACATATTGCATGATCTATTGCTTGTGTCGTCCATTTAATGTGGGGCAAGCATTATTTTTTCAAGAGATGAAAGCCTTTAGAGGAGCTCCTCATCGCATTGAATACGTAGGAGAAATCAATGGAGTTTCATTTTATAATGACAGCAAAGCGACAAATGCTGAAGCCGTTGTCTATGCAACTCAAGTTATTTCTCAACCCAAAATTCTCCTTGTTGGCGGTAAAGATAAGAAGCTTTCTTACACACTGTGGAAACGAGAGTTTGGCCACGATATTAAAAAAATCATTGCATATGGGGAGATTAGGGAAAAAATCAGAGAGGATCTTACACCTCGCTTTGATGTCGAACTCACACACAACCTCAAAGAAGCCACAGAGAGGGCTATGCAAATTGCAGAGCCGGGAGATGCGATCCTCCTCTCTCCGGGCACAAGTAGCTACGATGCCTTCACTAATTATGAAGAAAGAGGGGATGCCTTTAAAAGCTACTTATGGCCGGCTATCAACCGATAGCTAGCCATAAGTAGGTATTTTCATAGGCTTTTGGCCGGCTATCTATAGATAATCAGCCAAAAGTGGGTATTTTTATAGACTTTTGGCTGATTATCATGTATTCTCAGCGTATTATCATTTATCAAGGTATAAGTGTGATTATCGGAAGAGAAAAAGAGTTAAGTGTTCTTAAGGACAAACTTTTTTCAGATAGAGCTGAGTTTTTAGCTATTTATGGAAGGCGTCGTATTGGTAAAACATTTCTTGTTCATGAATTTTTTCAGGATAAAGGGCTTTATCTTGAAATTACGGGAAGCCATGGGGCTTCAAAAAAGGAACAGATTAAAAATTTTGTCACGGAGCTCAAAATTCTATTTTCCGATGTGGGTGAGATTAAAGATTGGTCAGATGCATTTGATTTTTTGTTGAAGGAAATAAAAAAAATAGACCCTTCCAAAAAAATTATTTTGTTTATTGATGAATTACCCTGGTTTGCTGCTCCAAAATCCGGGTTTTTACGAGCTTTAGATTATTTTTGGAATCGCCATCTATCGCGCTTTCCAAATGTATTGCTCATTGTTTGTGGCTCTGCAGCCCATTGGATTATCAAGAAGGTGATTCAGGATAAAGGGGGGCTTCACAATCGATTAAGCGGATGGATTCGTTTAGAGCCATTCACTTTAAGTGAGGTGGAGAATTATCTAACTCACCAACATATTCAAATCAAACGCAAACAATTAATAGAATTATATATGGTATTTGGCGGTGTGGCGAAATATTTAACGGGATTGCCAACCGGAAAGTCTGTTGTTCAAATTATCAATGAATATTGTTTTAAGCCAAGCGGTTATCTTTTTTCAGAGTTTAAAAAACTGTATGAATCATTATTTGATGGGTCTGAGACGCATATGGCAATTGTAAAGGCCCTTGCAAAAAAACAACATGGATTAACACAGACAAAATTATTACAAAGTGCCAATTTATCTCCCGGTGGTTCTTCTACTACAGTTCTACAAGAACTGGAAGAGTCGGGCTTTATTATGAGTATGAATGCATTTGGTAAGCAGAATAGGGAAAAGGTTTTTCGATTAATAGATGAATATTCTTTATTTTATCTGACTTGGATTGACACAATGAAAGGAAGTGTTTTTAAGAATTCAGATCCGGAATATTGGCATAAAAAATATAGGACACCGGCATGGCAAACGTGGGTGGGACATGCATTTGAAAACATCTGTATGAAGCATTCTCATTGCATTAAAAAGGCATTGGGGATTAGCGGAATAACAACTTCTGAAAGTCATTGGCAATATGTTCCCAAAAAAGACTCTAAAGAAAGAGGAGCTGAAATTGATTTAGTGATTGATCGAGCAGATCATTGTATCAACCTCTGTGAGATAAAATTTTGTGAAGATGAGTTTGAGATTACACAAAGTTATGCAAAAATTCTGGAGCAAAAAAAAGAAGTTTTTCAAAAGCATACAAAAACAAAAAAGACAATTTTCTTAACGATGATAACTCCCTTCGGTTTAAAGCCAAATAAATATTCAGTTGAATTAATCCATCAGCAGTTGACACTCGATGCACTTTTTTGAATGTGTTTGTTTGTGAAATCATTGCAAAAATTTTAATTTTCGAGTTTACTGGATTCGAGTCAGAAAGTTCTTTTAATTGATCAGCCGGGATAGAAAATATGAATAGGAAAGATGTTATTGTTGTGGCAATCCTTGCCAATGTTGGGGTATTAATCCTTTTATTTATCAGTTCACTGCGCCCATCTTCTCCTGAACTGATTGCTCAGCAGCCCGTGATGCCGGTCGTTAAAGAAATAGTGAATGAGGTGGTGGCTGTAGAGGAAAAAGATTTTCCGATTACGGCTGAGCCCATCGATCAGGTGGCTCAAGTCATTGCTGCCGTTGAAAAGGAGAGCCAAATAGCTCAAGAACCATCCTCTCCGGAAGACATTTTGAAGACGTTTTTAGCCGAAGATTTGCAGGAAATTCGCGTTGAAAAGGGGGATGTCCTTGGTAAAATTGCAAGACGTTATCAAACAAGTGTTGAAGAAATTCAACGCTTAAACAATTTAGGGGGCAGTACATTGCAGGTAGGGCAAGTTCTTTATGTCCCAAAAATGAAAAAACAAGATCAAGTTGTTGTCCTAGCTGATCAAACTGAAAAAAATTTAACGCTCAATTCAGAGCGCTATTACACAGTAAAAAATGGCGATAGCCCTTGGAATATTGCCGTTAAAAATCATATGAAAGTAGACGAGTTATTGAGGCTCAATAATCTCGATGAATCTAAGGCCAAAAAATTAAAGCCGGGGGATCGCCTCCGTATTCGTTAATTTTGGCATCAATCCGCAGCTTAGGTTAAAGAAAGCGCATCATGATGAATCGTTTAACAATGTCCCTTTTTGCGCTAGTCCTCGTTGTTGCAACGATGGGCCTCTTGATGGTGTATAATACGACTTCAGCTGAAGTGATCGATAAGCGCTCATCTCTTCACCTCTCCCATGCTTTTCTTAAACAATTGGGTTACGGAGTCATTGGAGGGATTTTAGCTTGGAGCACACGCCGTTTTGGTTATGAAAAAATATTAAAATTCACACCGCATTTATTGATTTTATTTTCATTTTTACTCTTATGCACCTTTTTGCCCGGAATTGGGCTCGAGCTCAATGGGGCAAAACGGTGGATTCGCTTATTTGGGTTTTCATTTCAACCCTCTGAATTTGTGAAAATTATTTTGCCTCTAACTTACATTCGTTGGATGCAATTAAGATCATATCAAATTGAAGCCAAAGCATTTATTAAGAGTTTAATCCCTTTTGGAATCCCGCTCTTTCTCATCTTAATTGAACCGGATAACGGAAGCGTAGCTATTTTAATTGCAACGATGGTGGTTGTCTTTTTTCTTTGCAGGGTCAATTGGAGGTATTGGTGTGTTCCTATTCTCGCTATCACATTCATCGGGGGAGTGCTTGCAATGCAACTTCCTTATGTCAAAGAGAGGCTTAAAGTTTACATCAACCCTGAGCATGACCTTTTAGGCAAAGGGCATCAGCCCTTTCAAGCTAAAATTGCAGCCGGGACAGGGGGGCTAACCGGACGGGGAATTGGAAAAAGTTTACAGAAACTCAGCTATTTGCCTGAGGCAAGAAGCGATTATATCGCAGCGATTTATGCAGAAGAGTTTGGCTTTATTGGCATGCTCTTTTTATCAGCTCTTTATATGTCGATTACACTGATTGGCTTTTTAATTTCGATTCGAGCTAAAGATCGAGAAGGGGCATTGAGCGCGGCAACACTTGCCTTTTTATTTGCTTTTCAGGCTTTTATCAATCTCGGTGTTGTCTCGGGGCTTTTGCCAAGTAAGGGGACGAATCTACCTTTATTTAGCCACGGCGGGACATCTCTGATTGCCAATTTAATTCTCATCGCAATTTTAATAGATATTGGAATGAAAACCCAAGAAAAGAGAGGGGTTTATGCAGCATGATATAGTACTGGCTGTGGGGGGAACGGGGGGACATCTCATTCCTGCCATGCACATTTGCAAAGAACTCGGCAGCGATTTCAAAATTGCCTATGCCGGGGTTGGGCTCTCGCAACACGAGATTAAGGGCGAGTTTAAGTCCGTATCAGGGGCCGGGCCTAATCGGAAGCATATGATGCAATCTTCCGTCTTACTCTGTCGAGGGGTCTATGAATCAATGCAGTATCTAAAACAAACCAAACCCAAACTCGTAATTGGGTTTGGGAGTTTTCACAGTTTTCCCGTAATAGCAGCAGCAAGACTGCTTAAAATCCCTTATATTTTATATGAGCCAAATCAAATTCCGGGGCGCGTTAATCGTTTTTTTGCGTCTAAAGCGCTATTTACCGCTTCTCTTTATCCCACAATGCAAAAAACGCCTAAGGGAAAACGAGAGGTCATCACGCCCTTAATACCCATGACAAAATGGGAAAAGGGGGTAGCAAGAGAAAAGCTGGGCCTTGAAAAGGAGCAGCGCACTCTACTCAGTTTTGGTGGATCGCAAGGGGCTATGGCTTTAAATCAAGCCATGCTCGACTATGCCGTGATTGGTCGGGAAAATTTGCAGGTCATCCATTTGATCGGAAGAGCGCATGATCCAAAGCCTTACCAAGATCTCTACCGCAAAGAAGGGGTTTTAGCCTATGTGAAATCGTATGAAGAAAATATGGATTTGGTTTGGTCTGCTGCGGATATTGCGCTCTGTCGTGCAGGGGCCAATACGGTGATGGAGATGATAGAATACCGTGTCCCTGCCATTCTCGTTCCTTATCCCCATGCTCGAGATCAACACCAAAGGGCGAATGCCGAGTGGATGGAAAAAACAATTAAAGGGGGCATCATGATTGAGAATAACGTGTTAAATGCAGAAAGTATTCAAAGAGGAATACAGACGATTCTCGATGATTATGATCAGTATTGGAAGCAGCTTTCTAAATACCATGCGCAAATTGAGTCATGCGAGTTCAAAGATTTGATAAGAGAGGTATATAGCCGATTATGACACAAAAATACCATTTTATTGGAATAGGAGGGATTGGAATGAGCTCCCTTGCGAGTATTCTCTTACAAAAGAAATGCCTCGTTTCAGGTAGTGATCTGATCAAAAGCACTTTGACCCACTATTTAGAGATGCTCGGGGCGCAGTTTTTTGAGGGGCACCATCAGGATCAAATTCGAGCTGATCAAACAGTGGTCTATTCAACGGCAATCAAAGAAGATAATGAGGAATTTCAACTCGCTCAAAAACTCGGATGTCGTTTATTGCACCGCAGTGATTTACTCAATGAGTTGACACAAGGTTATGAGCCGATTTTAATTACCGGGACACATGGAAAAACAACAACAACGGCACTTCTTGCCCATTTGCTCGATTATGCCGGTTTAGAACCCTCTTATGTTATTGGGGGAAAAGCCGCATCTCTTCCGTCCCATGGTAATTTGGGAAAAGGGAAATACTTTATATTAGAAGCTGATGAGAGCGACGGTTCTTTTTTAAAGACAAAGCCTTTTGGAGGAATTGTAACAAATATTGAATCGGATCATCTCGATTTCTGGGGGGACTTCGATCATTTAAAAAAGGCTTTTTTAGGATATATTGAACAATTTAAAGAGGGCTCTCCATTTCTCTGGTGTTATGATGATCCTCTGCTGCGTGAAATCAATCCTATCGGAATGAGTTATGGATTTGAAGAGGGGGCTGATCTTCGAATTGTTGCCCTTCAAATGAAAGGTGGCGAATCGAGTTTTTCATTGTGCTACAAAGGCCAAATTCTCGAGGATTTTCACCTTAATATTCCCGGAAAACATAATGTTTTGAATGCAGCGGGTGCAATCGGTCTTGCTCACTTATTGGGAGTTTCCTTTGAAGAGAGTCGAAAGCATCTTCCAAATTTTAAAGCGGTCAGCCGGCGTTTGGAATATATTAAAACAATCAATGGGGTCGATTTTTATGATGATTATGCGCATCATCCAACCGAGATTATGGCGACAATTGAGGCAATGAAAGAGATCGCAAAGAACCGGCGTTTAATCGTGGTTTTTCAACCCCACCGCTATTCACGCGTTGAAAAGCATCTTAAGGCTTTTCAAGCTGTTTTATCGACGATTTCTCCATTGATTTTAACGCCTATTGATGGCGCAAAAGAACCGGTTATTTTGGGGCTTAATGAGGCTTTGGCCAGTGGAATACGCTCGAGAGAATGTTATCAGATCAAGCGCGAGAATGTTTCCCCTTTTTTATCGCAGATGATTTCCCCTTCTGATGTTGTTGTGACGATTGGTGCCGGAGATATTACGCATGTGGGGAGATCGATGGCATGAAAAAGAAAAGGGAGGTAATCCCCCTATCAACAGCGATTTTTATCATTATTGCATCTGTTTTTTTGGTATCGGGATTCTCTTTTTCGCTATTTAAACTATATCGATTTCATGTGAAAAAGCAGTTGTCTGATCAGAGCTTCTTTATTTCTCATCTCATTCAGACAGGGCCTGTTAAAGAAGGGTTGAGTACTCAGTATTTAGCCGAGCTTCTCGGCTTGAGTGCTGATCGACCAACGCATATGTTTCACTTTGATAATGAAGAGACAAAAGCAAAATTAAAACAAATGCCTATTTTTGAATCGGTGGAAATAAAAAAAATAAAGCCATCGACGATTTACATTGATTATACTCTGAGAAAGCCCTATGCGATCATCAGTGATTATTCTAATGTAGCGACTGATCGGCAGGGGAACCGATTTCCCTATCGCCCTTTTTTTACCCCGAAATCAATTCCCGATGTTTATTTGGGAGTGGGTGAGGCCAATCCAACAGATCAAAATGAAGCTTTGACGCTAGCGCTCAATGTTCTCAAAACAATTTCACAGCGATTGCAACACACGCGCCTTGCCATTCAGCGCGTTGATGTATCGCGTGCTTTTTTGAAGAGTTTTGGAAAAAAAGAAATCGTTGTCAAACTCAATGATGAGATCCACTATACTTATTCAAGCGATCAACGCGCATTTAAGTTTGTCTATTTATTGCGATTAAATACGCTTAAATATGAGAAAAATCTTTTGCAGTTTCTTGCTCTGCGCAAGGAGTTGGAAAAAAAACAGGAAGAAGTAATTGAAAGTCTTGATCCTAACCAAAGCGAGTTGACAAGAGTGATTGATCTGCGCATTGACAACTTAGCTTATATACACCGCTCGTGATTCAAGAGTTGTTTTTTTTTGTCGCCGGCATCCCCGCTTGGTCGATTTGACCTCGCTTCTATTCATGGAGGGGATTTTTTAATCACTTCCGGTATATCGAATGTTTGAATCAAAAATCGTTGATGATATAGGATCGCTGTAATTACTAAGAGGAGGATATGACAGATCTCTTTCGTATGCAATTTTTTGTCATGGATGATCTCAGACCCTTTTTTTCAACTTTGAAAAAAAGGATCCCTTCATTGAGAGAAGAAACTTTTTTCTTTGAGCGTTTTTCCAATCAAGAATTGCATCTCACACTAAAACATCTCATCGAGGCGCAACCCTGTGCTGCGGTTGGAACAATTCATCCTCCCGACACCAATTTATTTGCATTTCTCGTACTCTGCCATACCCTTAAAAAAGAAGGGGCTCACCGGGTCATTGCTATTTTGCCCTACCTTGGCTATGCACGACATGACAAAGACGAAGAACATAAGAGTCGTATTACCTCGCTTATTGCCAATGTATTACAAGCGGCAGGGATTGATCAGGTGATTACATTCGATGTGCATAGTTCTTTAGCCGCACATTTGTTTTCCATTCCCCTGACATCGATTTCGACAGCTCAACTCTTTGCGGGTATCATTCGAAAAGAGAAGTTGAAAGATTTCACATTGGTTGCCCCTGATATGGGGGCCATTCATCGGGTGAGAGATGTAGCCCGCCATCTTGATTTTGATGGCCATATTGCCCATATTGATAAAAAAAGAACGGCAGATGGAGTGGTGCATTTTTCCGTTCATGGTGAAATTCAAAGAGAGGCCATCATCATCGACGATATTTTAGATACGGGGAAAACACTCATTTCTTCTTGCCGGCTTCTGAAAGAAAAGGGGTGTCATCGGATTGTGATCATGGTGACACATGGCTTATTTACGGGAGAAGTATGGAAACAACTCTGGTCTATTGGAGTGGAGAAAATCTATTGTACGGATACCATGCCCCTCGCTGATTGTGTTCAGTTAGATGAGCGTGTTGAAGTGATATCCGTAGCCTCCCTTTTAGAACAGGCATTAAAAGAATACTAAGAGCGTAGCAATGCAAAAAGATCAATCGTTTTTCAAACCTTATTTTCATTTTATTCCCCCTTTACTTTCAGTCATATTGATGATGCTGGCAAGTGGGTTTTTTACGACTTTTGTTAGTTTATATCTCAATGGTCATGGAGTTGCAAAAGAAAATATCGGTTTAATCCAATCTGCTTTCTATTTGGGAATGTTATTGGGCGCATTTCGTATGGAGAGTTTAATCCGCCGTGTTGGGCATATTCAGGCGCTTGCAGTGTTTGCAAGCCTCGCTTCGGGAACAGTGATTTTGCAGCTCATTTCTCAAAATCTCATTGTGTGGGGGGCGATGCGGTTTTTAAATGGAATGTCACTTGCGGCGATTTATATCGTGATAGAGAGTTGGATGCTCGACTACAGTACGGTCAAGACAAGGGGCGTGATTTTATCGCTGTATATGATTTGCCTCTATCTATCACAAGCGATCAGTCAGCAGTTTTTAACCTTTTTTGACATTGAGGGAATCTATCCTTATTTGCTTTGTGCTTTGCTAACATCTCTTGGTGTCATTCCTGTTGGATTATCGACAAATCGGATTGAATTGCTCAAAACGGAAGAGGCAATTAAATTTAAAAGGATTGTGAAATCGTCACCTCTTGGGGTGACGGCTTGTTTGGCATCCGGTTTAATATTGAGTGCCATTTATAGTTTTTTGCCAATTTATGCGGTGGCTCGAAATATTTCGAGTCAGAATTTAATGTCAGTGATGATTGCCGGAGGTGTTTTGCTTCAATGGCCTCTTGGAAAACTTTCTGATTACTTCGATCGTAGAAAAACATTGATGCTCATTATTTTTGTTGCTTTAGCCCTTTCATTGACAATCTTTTTCTATCAATCATCCATGCATTGGTTTTATTATCTTTTCGCCTTTTTAATTGGTGGGTTCGGATTCACTTTATACCCCGTATCAGTCACTCAAGTATGCGATAATCTTGAACACAATCATATTACAAAAGCGACGGCACTGATGCTGATTGTCTATGGACTTGGTTCTGTGGGAGGTCCTATTGCCTCTGCAACGGCCATTGCTTTTTTTGGGATTAACTCCCTCTTTTTCTATTTGGCTTTTATTTTGGCTATCACGGCTCTGATTGGATTATACGTGATGATGCGAAAGCCAATGGTTCCTTCAGAAGAGCAACACGATTTTGTTCCCCTTCCTCGTGTCACTCCCGTTGCCTATGAAATGGATCCCCGCTCCGAAGAAAATGATCCCAAGTAGGCAGATTTTGTTTAAAAAATTGAATCTAATTTTGGGAGTTGATAAGATTTCATCCGTTGTTTAACTTACTAAAAACGAATTATTATTATGCAGGAATTTATAGCTTATCTTATAAAAAATTTAGTTGATGATCCAGATACCGTGAACGTGAATGTGTATGATGGAGATAAGAGCACTATTGTAGAAGTCAAAGTAGCTAACGCAGATATTGCCAAAATCGTAGGACGTCAAGGCCGTACGATTAAGGCATTGCGTACTGTTGCGATGACGGTTGGCGCTCGTTTTGGTCGAAGAATTAAACTTGAGCTCATTCAAGAACAAGCATAAGGCATGAATCTATGAAAGGCGGAATTCAAATTACCAATGAAAAAAAAGATAAATCACTTATCTTACACCTAGATGGGAAACTCGATGCTATTTCATCCCCTATTTTAGAGGACGAGTTGGCAAAAGATATTGAATCTGGAGAGACGAGTATTCTTCTCGATTTTTCTCATATTGAGTATTTGAGTTCCGCCGGACTTCGGGTGCTCCTATCCAATACGAAAAAACTAAAAACACACGGTGGCCTTTTAAAGATTTTCGGTATGGACGATGATGTCTTGGAAATCATTAAAATGGCGGGATTTGAACGTGTTTTAAACCTTTTTAATACGGAAAAAGAAGCACTTAAATTTCAATAAGTAATTGAAATTTAAGTGTTTTAAAGTAGATCGAGGTTTTAGAGATCGAGAATTCACTAGATAAAGAAATTAATTCTTTTCGCAATCAAGATCAAGATATTGAACGCCCTTCCCTTCAACCTGTAGGGATTGATACCGCACGTAAAAAGATGATTATTATTGCGGGTCCGACAGCCTCAGGGAAAACCAATTTATCGTTGGCTCTTGCTCGTGAATGTTCGGGAGAAGTGATTTCAGCCGATTCCATGCAGGTCTATGAGGGAATGGATATCGGTACGGCTAAAGTTTCAAAAGAAGAGAGAATGGAAATCCCTCATCACCTTATCGATATCCGTAAAATTTTTGAGCCCGTTAATGTTGTCAAATATTACGAAGAAGCTAACCGGGCATGCAAAGATATTTTTTGCCGAGGCCATGTGCCCATTGTCGTAGGGGGAAATGGCTTTTACATTCATTCATTAATCTATGGTCCTCCAAAAGGGCCCCCTTCGATTCCGGAAGTGAGAAAGCATCTTGAAGATGAGATGGAAAAATTTGGAGCTGAAATGCTCTATGAAAAGCTTAAGCGCCATGATCCTGAATATGCGGCTACAATAACGCTTCAAGATCGCCACAAGATTATTCGAGCTCTTGAGATCATCACGATTACAGGGGACAAAGTAAGTCATATTCCCATTCCTAAAGGCGAAGATCGGCCTCAAGACATTGATTTCCACTGTTGGTTTATTTATCACCCCAAAGAAAGTCTGTATTCGAGAATTGAAAAGCGCTGTGATCAAATGATCGAGGCGGGATTAATTAATGAAGTCCAACTACTGCTTGAGAATGGACTTTTGCAAAACACTTCAGCGGCAGCTTCTATTGGATATCGCCAGGGACTTGAGTTTTTGCAATCGAACAAGACACCTGAAGACTGGGACTATTTTGTTGCTTCATTTAAAAAGGCTTCCAAGCAGTATGCCAAGCGTCAATTCACTTGGTTTAAACGAGAACCTCTTTTTAAATGGCTCGATATGAGCAAATTAACTATTGAACAAGCGGTTTCGATCATTATGACTGAATTTGAATCACTTTAGCTCGACTTTGTATTAGTTGACTTTTGAATATGACAAATACTATATCGAAACTGAGATGATATTCTTAAAAGAGGGGATGTGGAGGCTTGTCTTATCATAAAATTTCTTTGTTTGACCTAGATCATACTCTTTTTAAGTGTAATATTAGCCTTGAGTATTATTTATTTTTGCTTAAGAAGAAGAGGCTGCCCCTATCGACGATACCGAATTCGATTTTTTACTATTTCAAGCATCGTTACTTAGATCTACCTTTATCTGAAATTCATCAGCTCGCCTTTAATTTATTTTTATCGAGTCGTTCTCATGATCTTTTTATTCAATACATTGATGAATTTATTGAATACCTGATGCCTCAAATGGTTTATCTGCCTACTTATATTGAGCTTAAACGGGCACTCCACTTGGGCCATTTCACAGCTATATTGACAAGCTCCCCGGCTTTTTTGGCTAAACCTCTCGGAGAAGTACTTGGTGTTCATGAGGTTTATGCAAGCGAATATGAAGTCAATCCCGACGGGATATTTTCGAGTATTTTAAAAGTCATTGAAGGCAATGAAAAAGCGAAAATCGTTTTACAAATGCAAGAAAATTTCAAAGTAGGCCCTGATCAAATGACCTCCTATAGCGATAGCTATCATGATTTAGCTTTTTTAGAGAGCACGGGAGAGAAGATTGCCGTCAATCCGGACAAGCGGCTTAAGAGTGTCTCAATAGAAAAAAACTGGAAAATTATATAGTTTGACATATGGGGAAAATTGGATTTTTTGGTGGTAGTTATGATCCGATTCACAATGGTCATTTAAATGCCGCAATCAATATTTTAGAGACGCAGCACTTTGACAAAATTTTGTTGTCTCCCAACTTCGAATCGCCCTTTCGAAAAAAAATGGCCGATCCCATTCACCGGCTAACAATGGTTAAACTCGCTTGTTCAAAGTTCGATGGGCTTGATGTATGCGATATTGAAATCAAAAGAGGGGGGGTATCCTATACGATCGATACCTTGAATGAGCTTCAGCGCTACTATCCTCAAGATGAGATCCAACTCATTATTTCAGATGATTTAATTGCCGATTTTCCTCAGTGGAAGGACTATGAGGTGATTATTAAACAATTTCACCCTATTTTGGCATCGCGTCTTGATGTCAAACCACCACCCATGCCGGGATTTGTAGTGGTCAAAACGCCGATTGTGCAAATTTCAAGCACAGAAATTCGGCTGCGACTTAAGGAGGGGCTCCCCTGTTATCATCTCCTTCCTGAAGCTGTGGATGAATACATCACGGCGCATCGTCTTTATCGCTGACGGGAATCATAACAGTTGTCTGGACGATTTAGAGGATATAGTGTATCCTTCTTTTCTCATTTGGAATACAAAAAAGAATTCAGACATGTCGATATTAGATTTAGTGAAAAAAGCGGCTCAGGCTATTTATGATAAAAAGGGGATAAACATTCTCGTTATTGATACGAGGGGTGTTTCATCGATGGCCGATTTTGTCATTGTGGCTGAAGGAAGCGTAGAGCGGCATGTTCAGGCTCTCGCCCGTGAGGTGATTTCATCGTTAAAAGAAGAGGGTGTTTCACCGGCATTTGAAGAGGGACTTATGAGGGGGGATTGGATCGCTCTTGATTATATCGATTTCATTGTCCACATCCTGACTCCGGATTTAAGAAATTACTATCAAATTGAGCGCATTTGGTCTGATGCTAAGGTTGTGTCAATCAATTATAAGACAACTGTTTAGGCAGACTTTCTTACAAACTCACCTTACGCAAAAATGAAGGGTTATAGAGCGGCTGCGGCTTTGCCATATCAATCCTTCCTCGTCGGACATAGCACTTTGGCTATGCCCTCCTCATTCGGACCACTTCGTTTTGATCTGGCTTTGCCTCGCTCGCTCTCTGAACCCTCATTTTTGCGTAAGGTGAGTTACAAATCCTTTATGCCATTCTAGTATAGGAAATTGATTTTTAGACAGATATAACGGCCATCTTCATTCGTTATTTTCACTTGAAGATTTTTTCAATATCCAATAACCTTATAGCCTAAGTTTCGATGTATACCGGGAGGGATTCAAGAGTTGGAATTTTTAGAAGCCGGCGCGCCGATGGTCGATCAGGCCGAAGGCCTTTTGACCCGAGCTGCTGCGCTATTGACAATAGGCAGAGGCGAGGTCAAATCGACCAAGCGGGGATGCCGGCGACAAAAAAAACAATTCTTGAATCACGAGCGGTATATACCACTCGTGATTAAAAAATCCTCTTTATAAATGAGAGGAGATTTTTTTAATCACTCCCGGTATATTTTTGCAAAAAAATTAGGTGGATGATGACAAAAAAACGCGTTGTTGTAACAGGTCTTGGGTGTGTTTCCTGCTTTGGAATGGATGTAAATCATTTTTTTAATTCACTTCTTGAGGGTAAAAGTGGTGTCAGAGCTATTGATGCTTTTGACGTATCGGAATATCCAACCCGTTTTGCCGCTGATGTTAAAGATTTTGATGTGGGGGATTACCTCGATAAGAAACAAGCACGTCGCGTTGATCCATTTATCTCATATGCTATTGTTGCCGGAAAGCGCGCCCTTGAAGATGCCGGTTTTGAGTTACATGCACTCGATCACCTTGATAAGGCAAGATGTGGTGTGATTGTTGGCTCCGGTATGGGGGGGATGAAGGCTTTTACGGATGGTGTCATTTCCATTATGGAAAAAGGTCATAAGCGTTTAACCCCTTTCTTTATCCCTTATATTATTACCAATATGGCGAGCGGAATGCTCAGTATGGAAATCGATTTTAGAGGGCCTAATTACTCCATTTCAACAGCTTGTGCAACGGCTAATCATTCGATTGGGGCAGCTTTCCATCATATTCGCAGTGGTGAAGCTGATTTGATGCTTTGCGGTGGATCAGAAGCACCGATCAATGATGTAGGACTTGCCGGATTTACAGCTTGTAAAGCGCTCTCACAGCGCAATGATGATTGTACAGCTGCCTCTCGTCCTTGGGATAAGGATCGAGACGGGTTTGTCATGGGTGCAGGCGCAGGTGTTTTAGTTTTAGAGAGTTTAGAGCATGCTCAAAAGCGTGGCGCCCATATCTATGCGGAGATTGCCGGTTATGGAGCCAATGCCGACGCATTTCACCTGACAGATCCTAGGCCGGACGGTTCAGTTGTTAGTGAGTGTATCAATATTACAATCCGCGATGCCGGTGTGGATCCGTCGATCATTAATTATATCAATGCCCATGCGACTTCAACAAGTGTGGGGGATCTTTGTGAAATTCGAGCGATTCGAAAAACTTTTGGTTCCCATGCGACAAATATATGGATTAATGGGACGAAGTCATTGATAGGGCATTGTCTTGGAGCAGCAGGGGGCATGGAAGCCATTGCAACGATTAAATCCATTGAGAATTCCAAAATCCACCCGACTTTAAATATTCAAAACCCTGAGGAAGAGATTGAGGACCTTAAAATAGTGAAAGATAAGGCAGTTGATGCGCATATTACCGGGGCCCTGTCGAATTCATTTGGTTTTGGTGGGCATAACGCAAGCCTTCTCTTTCTTCCTTTTAACCAATAGGTAAATATGGGAGCACCCATTTTTGATATCTCATATGGAATTATCCCTCTCTGTCATCATAAACAAGGGTGGAGCGTGTTTCTCGTTCAGCACCGCAATGGGTCGTATTGGGGGTTTCCTAAAGGCCATGCAAATGATGGAGAAACACCCATTGAAGCAGCTAAAAGAGAGCTTTTTGAAGAGACGCATTTACAAGTGAGTCGTTTCTTAGATACCAATCCGATTGCCGAAAACTATGAATACCGACATGTAAATGGACAAATCATTGATAAACATGTCCACTATTACCTGGGTGAAGTGACAAGCGCTGATTTTGAGCTACAACACCATGAAATCATGAGTGGCGAATGGTTAACAATTCAGAAAGCACTTGAAAAAATCACCTATAATGACTGTAGAGCAGTCTGTGAAGAACTCATGAAAAGGATAGAAAAATAATGAGTACAATTGCATTAACACCGTCAATGATACAAACAAACGAACGCTTGCACCAAATGGGGCGATTCGTATTGATTAATCTTGCGCTCATCTTAAGCGGATTATTCTCAATTTATCTTCCTTCTATTTCGCCCGTTCCATTCACATTGCAAGCGCAATTGATCTTTTTTCTCCCTCTTTTACTTGGACGTAGAGTTGCCTTTTATGCGATTGCCGCGTACTTATTAGAAGCCGCATTGGGATTGCCTATTTCCGCAGGCGCGGGTGGGGGCATTATGAAGTTTGTTGGTCCTACAGCCGGGTATTTGTTTTTCTTTCTTATTTCGCCTTTTGTCATAGCGCCGCTTTATGAAAGGCTAAAAATTGAAAATAAGCGGCTGAGAGCTTTTTCAGTTATGGGAATAGCAAGCCTTTTAAACTTCATCTTCGGAGTGGCATGGCTATCCGTTTTCATGGGGCTACAGCAAGCTATTTTATGCGGTTTTCTCCCCTATGTATTAGGAGACTTTTTTAAACTGATCTTCTTTTCTCGGCTTGTCAAAAACTAAAAGAAAACGCCTACAATTTTTTGAACTCTCTGTGCCGTTAGATCCTTATTGGAAGAGGCTGTAAATGCCACACCCTTTCCAAATGGATTTATGGGAAGTAGTGTGTTTGGCTTGAATTGATTGGATTGATTATTTGGGTTAACGGCGACTTGTTCACTTGTTGGTGTAGTACGCATTTTTTTTGACCTTTTTGAAATGGGTTATATATAAAAATAATTTTTCTCTTTTAAGTAAAACGCATTAGTTGGTCAATAAAAAAATGATATGATTCTGTCCTATAAGCCCATGCTCTGTTTTTAGTTATACCGAAAGGAGTTGAAGATAGGTCAAGAAATTAAGGGTGAAAAGTTGAAGATGCCGGCGAAGATAAAACCCAATTCTTCAATTTATTTCGGTATATACCGGGAGTGATTCAAGAGTTGGAATTTGTAGAAGCCGGCGCACCGATGGTCGATCGGGCCGAAGGCCCTTTACCGAACCGACGCGCTATTGACAATAGGCAGAGGTGAGGTAAATCGACCAAGCGGGGATGCCGGCGACAAAAAAAACAACTCTTGAATGACGAGCGGTATATA
>JAIPIG010000007.1 GCA_021734805.1 Simkaniaceae bacterium | reverse complement strand
CAAAGCTGGAACACCTGAATCGTTCAACGTACTCGTCAAGGAGATGCAAGGGCTATGCCTTGATGTACGTGCAGAGCATGTTGCTGAAGATGTATTTGATTTTAGCCTACTTTAATCCTCAACATCCTGATAGGAGAGCGTTAAGTGTTGGAAGAAGAAATAGACGAATCGCAATTTGATAAATTGTCGATTAAAATTGCCTCTGATGATGTTATTCGTAATGAATGGTCAAGGGGCGAAATTAAAAAGCCGGAAACGATCAATTATAGAACGTTTAAACCTGAGAAGGGTGGGCTCTTTTGTGAAAAGATTTTTGGTCCCTCGAAAGACTGGGAATGTGCTTGCGGAAAATATAAAAAAATCAAGCATAAAGGAATTGTGTGTGATCGCTGTGGAGTGGAAGTCACTCTATCAAAGGTCAGACGCGAACGTATGGCTCATATTGAGCTTGCCGTTCCCGTTGTGCATATTTGGTTCTTTAAAACGCAGCCATCGAGAATGGGTAACATTCTCGGAATGTCGACGAGTGATTTAGAGCGCATCATTTACTATGAAGAATATGTTGTTGTCGATCCGGGTCGTACAACGCTCACAAAAAAACAGCTCATGAACGATGTTGAATATCGCGAAGCTCAAGAAAAGTGGGGTCCCGATTCATTTAAAGCGATGATGGGGGCTGAAGCTTTGAAATCTCTTTTGGAAACGGAAGATCTTGAGTTAGTTGTTGTTGAGCTAAAAGAAAAATTGAGAAAAACAAAGTCTTTACAAGCGCGAATGAAACTTGCAAAAAGACTTAAAATCGTTGAAGGGTTTTTGGGATCTCCCAACAAACCTGAGTGGATGGTTATGTCTGCCGTTCCTGTAACGCCGCCTGACTTAAGGCCGCTTGTTCCTTTGGATGGTGGGCGATTTGCGACATCAGATCTTAATGATCTCTATCGTCGCGTGATTAATAGGAATAACCGTCTCAAGGCGATTTTAAAACTCAAGACACCGGAAGTCATTATCCGCAATGAAAAAAGAATGCTTCAAGAGGCAGTCGATGCGTTATTTGATAATGGCCGTCATGGACATCCCGTTATGGGCGCAGGAAATCGACCTCTTAAAGCATTATCTGAAATGCTGAAAGGTAAGCAAGGGCGTTTCCGTCAGAATCTTCTTGGTAAACGAGTCGACTACTCCGGTCGTTCGGTTATTGTTGTTGGTCCTGAGTTGAAATTCAATCAGTGTGGTATTCCTAAACAAATGGCGCTGGAACTCTTTGAGCCATTCATTGTTAAAAAACTCAAAGATCGTGGTCTTGTCTATACGATCAGATCTGCAAAGAAGATGATCGCACGAGAAGATGCTGCCGTTTGGGATGTATTGGAAGAGATTATTAAAGGGCACCCTGTCCTTCTGAACCGTGCTCCAACACTCCACCGCTTAGGAATTCAGGCATTTGAGCCCGTTCTTATCGAAGGAAAAGCGATTCGGATTCACCCGCTCGTTACGACAGCGTTTAACGCCGACTTCGACGGAGACCAAATGGCCGTTCACGTTCCACTATCAATTGAAGCGCAGTTAGAAGCAAAACTCTTGATGATGGCAACGGATAATATTTTCCTCCCTTCATCCGGAAAACCGGTTACAATTCCTTCTCAGGATATGATTTTAGGATTGTATTACTTGATGCACGATCCGGTCTATAGTCCGGAAGAGCAAGGAAAGAAAATCAAAATCTTCAGCAATCAAGAAGAGGTTTTACTCGCTCTGTATGCGTCATTAAGTTTCAATCGCCAAGAAGGGCAAGAGGAAAATCGCAGCAGATCCGATGATTTAGGTCGTGGTTTACATATTCATGAACTGATTAAGTTAAAACTCGATAGCGGAATTATTAATACGACTCCCGGTCGTGTGATATTTAATCAAATTATTCCTACGCGACTCGGATTCCAAAACTACTCTCTTAGAAAGAAAAAAATGGGAGAACTCATTAGGCTCGTTTCTAAAAAGTGCGGTCTAGAGAGAACGGTTCAATTTTTGGATGATTTAAAGAATCTAGGATTCTCGAATGCAACAAAAGCAGCCCTTTCAATGGGGGTTTGCGATGTCATGATTCCGGAAGCAAAAGTTAAGCTAATGGAAGAAGCGCATGCACGCGTTGAGCTCGTATTAAAACAATATGAGGATGGAATTATCACTGAAGGTGAGCGCCATTCTAAAATTATTAGTATTTGGTCGGAAGTCACCGAAGATGTTTCTGAAGAGCTCTTCAAACTGATTACTAAGCCGAATGAGAGAAATGAACTCAATCCACTTTATCTGATGATGGACTCAGGTGCTAGGGGAACGCGTTCTCAGATTAAGCAGCTTGGAGCGCTTAGAGGTTTGATGGCGAAACCATCAGGTGAAATTATTGAATCTCCGATTACCTCTAACTTTAGAGAAGGTCTAAGTGTTCTTGAGTACTTTATTTCTTCTCACGGTGCTCGAAAAGGTTTGGCGGATACCGCTCTTAAAACAGCCGATTCGGGTTATTTAACCCGTCGTCTTGTCGATGTCGCTCAAGATGTTCTTATCACGGAAGATGATTGTGGTACATTGAATGGCATTGAAGTTGTGGCGGTTAAGCAAGGCCAAGAAGAACTTCTTGCCCTTAAAGAGCGTATCTATGGCCGTGCCGTTTGCGATGATATCTTTATGCCGGGTACTAACGATTATCTCGCTCGTGCCGGTGATATTCTTACAGCGGAACAAGCCGAAAAAATTGATGATGCCGGAATTGAAAGAGTCAAAATCCGCTCTACGCTCACTTGTGAAACAAGACGTGGCGTTTGTGCGAAGTGCTATGGCTTCAATTTAGCGACTTCTAAGCCGGTTTCTCAAGGTGAAGCTGTCGGTATTATTGCCGCTCAGTCGATCGGAGAACCGGGAACCCAGCTTACAATGCGTACGTTCCACCTTGGAGGTATTGCGTCAGCTTCTGCAAGCCCGGAAAGTATTGTTGAGCAAGATGGTATTTTAATTTATCAGGATCTTAGAACGGTACAAAATGAGCAAGGGATTTGGCTTGCTCTTAATAAGAACGGTTTCCTCCATATTGTAAAAAATGAAGGCCGAACCGTTAACGAATACAAAGACCTTCTCAGTACAAAATCCATCGAGCCGCTTCAAACATTTGGAGTTGAACTTGGGACACAAATCATGCTTCCGGATGCATCTCCGGTGACAAAGGGACAAAAAATCGCAATTTGGGAACAACACAATGTTCCGATTATTTGCGAAAAGCCCGGATTTGTTAAGTACGAAGATCTTATTGAAGGAATTTCAACACAGCGCAGCGTAAACAAACAAACCGGTCAGTCCGAAATTGTTGTGAAGCAGCATAGAGGGGAGTTGCATCCGCAAATCGTTGTTTATCGCGATGCCGAATGCAATGAGCTGATTGGAACGTATGCGATTCCATCAGGGGCCTTTATCTCGGTCCAAGAAGGGCAATATGTCAATGCCGGTATGATTCTCGCCAGATTGCCGCGTGGGGCGATCAAGACGAAGGATATTACCGGGGGTCTTCCCCGCGTTGCAGAACTTTTTGAAGCGAGAAAACCAAAAGACGCGGCAATCATTGCTAAGCTCGATGGGGTTATCGATTTCAAAGGAGTTCAGAAATCTAAGCGTATCGTTGTTGTAAAAGATGAAACAACGGGAATGGAGGAAGAGCATCATATTCCATTGACAAAGCACTTGATTGTTCAAAGTGGTGACTTTGTTGTCAAAGGACAACAGCTCACAGATGGTCTAGTTGTTCCCCAAGAAATTCTTGAAATCTGCGGCGTGAGAGAATTGCAAAAATATCTCGTGAACCAGGTTCAAGAAGTCTATCGCTTACAAGGGGTGGATATCAATGATAAGCATATTGAAATCATTGTTCGTCAAATGCTCCAAAAGGTAAGGATTACCGATCCGGGCGATACGACATTCCTGTTTGGCGAAGATATCAACAGAAAAACTTTCCACTTCCAAAACCAAAAAGTGGTTTCAGAAGGTGGAAAACCTGCTCAGGCAGCTCCTGTTCTTCTTGGTATTACAAAAGCGTCACTTGGAACGGAAAGTTTCGTTTCAGCGGCCTCCTTCCAAGAAACGACCAAGGTCTTAACAGATGCGGCGTGTGAAGGTAAAAATGACTATCTTCTCGACTTCAAATCCAACCTCATCATGGGTCATATGATTCCGGGTGGGACAGGATTCACCGACTATTATCAACGCGTTAAAAAGCTCGTTGATCGTGAGGAAGAAGCCGAATTGGAATTCATTTTCACTGATGCTGAATAGACTGTAAATGCGTTAAATAAAAAAACCCGAAGGATTGTCCTTCGGGTTTTTTTTTGTCTAATGGGTATAAAAAAATCAACGGCATAACGTTTGAAGGTATTTCTCAAGTTTAACCGTATCAGCTGCAAACTTGCGGATTCCTTCCGATAGTTTCTCAGTCGCCATGGCATTCTCATTTAGAAGCCATCGGAATGTTTTCTCATCCACTGTTATTTTCTCTATAGAGGCATGCTCAGCCTGAGAAGGGTCTAGCTTTCTAGGCACAGCTCCTTCCATTGTTGTAAGCTCGTTAAGAAGAGGGGGTGAAATCGTAATCAAATCACATCCGGCAAGTTCTAAAATTTCACCCGAATTTCGAAAACTAGCTCCCATGATCTGCGTTTTATAACCAAATTTTTTATAATAGGTGTAAATTTCAGATACGGATTTTACTCCGGGATCTTCTTCAGGAGTAAAGTCTTTTTTTTCTGCATTTTTGTACCAATCTAATATACGTCCTACAAAGGGAGAAATAAGTGTAGCCTTTGCTTCAGCACATCCGATCGCTTGAGCCAAGCTAAACATCAGGGTCATATTGCAATGAATACCCTCAGCTTCAAGGACTTTAGCTGCCTGGATACCTTCCCATGTAGAGGCGAGTTTAATTAAAACGCGTTCTTTGGGAATCCCGGCATTTTTATATAGTTGGATATATTGATGTGCTTTTGCAATACTTCCTTCAATGTCAAATGAGAGACGGGCATCGACTTCTGTTGAAACTCGTCCGGGAACGATCTTTAGAATTTCAATACCAAAATTGACAAAAATTTTTGTGATCATCAAATCGAGCAATTCTTTTTCATTTTTAGCATGCTCTTTAGCATAACTCACACCCTCTTCAATCAGAGGTTTATAGACTTCTTGCTCTGACGCCTTAAGAATCAATGAGGGATTTGTCGTTGCATCTGTTGGTTTGTATTTTTGAATTTCATGGAATTCACCGGTATCTGCCACTATCGTGGTCATTTTTTTTAATTCATCAAGTTTACTCATGGTCACCTCCAATTTTTTTTTATGTTATCAGACTTGACCCTAGCTGTCCAATATTTGGTATACTATAGATCAAAGAGCATTGTAGATTTGAATTGGGAAAGCGAGTGTTTCTTTTTTGCTTTTTCAAGCATATAGTGAAACCGCTGCAAATTGAGTTCGGTTTTATATTCTGCAAGAGTGATTTTAGCCTTTTCACTCAATTCAAAAAGATTGATGATTTGGGGGATCCATTCATCCGGAATTTTAACGCGTTGACTCCCTTGAAGAAGAGGCGCCGTAAAGCAGAGACGACCTTTGTCCGTTTCAATAATAACGCGCACTTCCTTATGCTCTTCATTGATTGACTTGAGCTCCCCGACAAAGATGTTTAAATAGGCTTTGAGTTTGCCTTCAAAGTAGAGCCATTGCATTTGGGGTTCATTGACTTTATTTTTAATTTTTGAAACGAGTTCCGTAAATGGGTGCTCTTCAGCTTCATGTTGTTGATAGGCAAAGGTAGAAGAGTGAGAAGAGCAAGCGCTTAAAAAAATGCAAGAGATGATAAGAGTAATAGAGCGTGAAACAAGAGAAATTGAGTCAATTGTTTTCATTCTGTACGACATCCGGTGTAGGTGATAAATTCTGAACATAATCATTGAGGTAATTTATAGTAAGAATAGGGAAATACGTTCCATATTCTTTACAGTCATTTAAAAGAATTGATTCGATTTGTTTGCTCTCAGAAATCAAAGCATTTTTATATAGCTTAAGAGGGGTAGATTGAAATTGCTTGGCAGTAGAGCAAAAGGAATCCATTGCACTTGAGAGTTTTGAGCGTAATAGAGGGGCATGATTTAAAACGTCTAGAGGGGATGAAATGAGTTGTGCAGATTTAAATGTTTCTAAAATATCAGAATCATAACGATGAAAATCACTCTCCAAGGTGGGAGCGGAAAGAATGTGGACAGTATCCTGATCAAAGATGACAAGTTGAAGCAGGGTCACTTTGCCTATAGGCATTTTCTGATCAATTTGAAGTAATTCGGCATGATGAGAATCGATTTGCAGGGAGCCTAAAGAGATGCAGGTGTGATTGCGGTCCTGATTGAGAAGTTTCAAAGCACTTTTGACATAGTCGTTTGCAGAGACTGAATTGGGCTTGATATCATAGGCGATTGTCGGGGTGATTGTTTTTAGTTTTTTCGGGCTAACAAAAGCAATCGTCTCCTTTTTTTCAGCACTCTTTTGATCACAATAAACCCAATTTTTTGGAGGGATGAAAAAACAAGTTTTAATGGCGGATTGCAAATAGGTCATTGATAGAAAAGAAGCGAGAATAAGAAGGGGGTGGGCTTTCATGCGGCTAGCTCCCGTGCGAGTGCGTTGTCGCCTCTTCATCCGGTGGAATCAGAATAGTAATGGCGGCGATTGCAGCCGTTAGACCGATTCCCCATCCTATCATACTAATGCTAATAGCCGTTGTTGCAGCATCGGCAGAGCCAATAGCCGCATTACTCGTATATGAAGTGTCTCCATCAGGCTCTAAAGCAAAGATCCTAGATGTGGAGAGAAAAATAGAAACAAGTATGCAATATATTTTCTTCATAAATTTTACTATACTATTAGGCGATATCGACATTCAATAGATTTTCTGGTTTTTTACTCGACTTTGTAACTTTTTGGGCTTGATAGCCTCGAGATATTTGTTCTCTAGGGTTTAATAATCCCCCGGTTCGACCACAGGTTGAGCGTCCGAGAGCAAAGACCGCGGCAGGCGGATCCAAAAAGTTGCAAAGTCGAGTTTTAGAGTTTTTCATTTTTTTTCAACTCATTTCAGTGTAATCTTGAATCACGAGCGATATAATAATTTCGGTATATATTTTAAAAAGTGAGTTCTTTGTGAGAAAAAATTGGATTGGGTTGGTTTTGTGTGTGATGCTTTTGCCTGCATTTGTTCATGCAAGAGCTTCAAAACCCCGAACCGTCATGCGCGATCAATCGGGGATTTCAATTGGTCCTATTTATGACAATATTTTACAATCCGTTATTCCCTATCTTCAGATTTATAGTCGTGGCTATACGGTAGGATTTGGAGGAAATGGGTTTTATCGGGATCGATCCGTTGAACATAAAAAAAATGAAAAGATGAACCTTGTGGGTCATTTGGGATTTAGGGCAAAAAGTGCCAGTGATCTCTTTATGACATTTGGCGTCAGCGGAACCTATATGATTAAAGAAGATACGAAAAATGCCTATTTAATCGGCCCCTTTAGTGGTGTCGATTTTAACTTAGCCAAGCACATTCTTCTCACGGGGCAGGTGATGCCGTATGCCTATCGCCAAAGAGATATTGTCCAAAAAAAATCCCATTTGTTTTTTCAAAAATGGCAGTTAGGCATTGCTTATGCGTTTTAATTTGAACGGGGGCCAAGCTGCAATCTCCCTTGCTCCAGCCGGGAGCTCAAGCGGTCAGCGGATAGTGATAGCCAATATTCCTTAACCGTCAAAAAATCTCCTCTATTCATGGAGGGGATTTTTTAATGGAGTGGGAGAATTTTCATAGAAAATTATTTGCAATTATAGTATGTTGTTCCTTGTTATTGCTTTTGAGGAGTGAAGAAATATGAAAGTTATCGACTCATCCAAAGAGAAAGTCAAAAAAATTTGCGATGTACTTATTCGTGAAACCCTAGAGCCGGCTCATAAGCAAGCCGAAGCTGTGATTGAAGAGGCTCATAAAGAGGGTGAGAAGATCATCGAAAAAGCGCGCCTCAAAGCAAAAAAAATGATTGAGGAAGCGGAAGCATCCATTCAAGAGAGACAGCGCGTGTTTGAGTCTTCTCTTAAAGTATCGACTCAACAGGTGTTAACGCAATTGCGCGATCGCATTGAACATCACTTGTTTCACAAAGAACTCGACTCTCAAATTCGACGCTATCTGTCGAATAAGGAGACAGTTGTAAAAATTATCAATACAGTTGTTGAGGCCCTTAAAAAAGATGGGGTTTCTGCTAATATTGAAGCAATTCTTTCTAAAAAATTTAAAGCGGAAGAAATCTGTGCGGATCTTTTAAGCGATGTTATCGTTGCTTTAAAGGGGCAGACAGTCCAAGTTGAAAGTGCTTTAGAGGGCGTTATGATCAAATGTATTGATCAACATTTTTCAGTGGATATCACTGAAAAAGCTGTAAAAGAACTCTTGACGATGTATGCGCAAGAGAGCTTAAGGAAAATCCTTTTTAACCTTTAATTAATTGCTTATGAGAAATTATTTTTTTCTCGCAAATACACTTCCGGACTTGAGTGTAGATTCTAAGCCGGTCATGGCTTTTTCTGAATTGATGGTGCTTTTTAATGAGAATCTATCATCAAGCGATTTAGAAGAGGTTAGAGTGTTGCGCGCCTTCTATGACGTGATGAATTTAGAGCGACTCTTGGATGAAGAGGAACTCGATTTTAGAGCTAATCTTAATTATAATGAGTTGAAGGATGAGCTCGTTCATCAAGAGTATCTTCCGAAATATTTCTTTAATTTTCTTGAAAAGCATAAAGAAAACGAAGAACAGAGGCTCTTTTTTCCGGAGCTTTTAATGGATTATTTTCGCACGGAATCTGAAAAGAAGAAAGTATCCGCCTTCGTGTTACAATTTGAGCGCAAATTGAGATTATTTCTTTTAGCTTACCGAGCATTTAAGTCGAATTTGAGTCTTGATGAAGAGCTCCGGTTTGAAGATAAAAATGATGCTTTAGTTGGCCTATTACTCTCTTCCAAATCCATTCATGATCTTGACTTTGGAGATGAATATCAACATCTCGCCGCATCTTTAGATCAACTCAAAGAGAATCCTTTAGAAGAAGAGAAATTGATTTTAAAGTTTCGCTTTGATTTTTACACAAACTTTGCCATAGGCCATCCTTTTTCCCTTTATAATTTACTCGCATTCATGATGAAACTCATCCTTTTAGAAGATTTTGAGAAGCATGAGAAAGAAGACGGCAATTTAATACTAAACTCAATACTTAAGGATAGCGCATGAGCACTGATCTAAAAGAGGAAACCCATATTTTTGCAACAGGACATATCACTCAAGTTTTTGGTAACTTGATTCATGTGAAATTCGAGGGCGATATCAGACAAGGTGAAATGGCTTTTGTCAAAATCGATCAATTATTGCTCAAAGCAGAAGTCATTGAGATTTACGGGAATCATGCAAAAATTCAGGTTTTTGAAGATACCCGCGGCATAGAATATATGACCCCTGTTGAATTCCGCTATCATTTGTTAGAAGCAGAATTAGGGCCCGGTCTGATTTCCTCTATTTTTGACGGTCTGCAAAACCCTTTAGAGGGAATTGCTAATATCTCGGGTCTCTATTTAAATCGTGGCATTTATATCAATCCGATTGATCGGTCGACAAAATGGGATTTTCAACCGACGGCAAAGTTAGGGAATACCCTTAAGAGGGGAGATGAGATTGGATTTACGATGGAGGGGAGATTCCACCATCGCATCATGCTTCCGTTTGTTTTTTATGGCACATATACTTTGACATGGATTGCTGAGCCCGGGACGTATGTCATCGAAGATGTGATTGCTAAAGTGAAGGATGAAAACGGAGTCGAGCGTTCTGTCACTATGCTCCAAAAATGGCCGGTCAAAGCGCCGCTATTTGAAGGTAAGAAAATCAAAGCAAAAGAAATGATGGAGACGGGATCCCGCATTATTGACACCCAGTTTCCTATTATGCGAGGGGGGACATTTTGCACTCCCGGTCCTTTTGGAGCCGGAAAAACGGTGATTCAGCACCATCTCTCTAAATATTCATCTGTCGATCTTGTGATTGTCTGCGCTTGTGGGGAGAGGGCGGGAGAAGTCGTTGAAGTACTAAAAACGTTTCCTCACCTGATTGACCCTCATACTAATGAATCATTGATTACGCGTACAATCCTAATCTGCAACACCTCGTCGATGCCTGTAAGTGCTAGAGAAGCATCGATTTATATGGGAGTCACCATTGCTGAGTATTACCGTCAAATGGGACTCAACGTTCTTCTCTTAGCAGACTCAACATCGAGATGGGCTCAGGCCATGCGTGAAATGTCGGGAAGGTTAGAGGAAATTCCCGGGGAAGAGGCGTTTCCTGCATACCTCTCTTCGAGAATTGCAGCTTTTTATGAGCGCTCGGGCGTTGTCGAACTGGCAAACGGAAGAACAGGTTCTTTGACAATTGGCGGAGCAGTATCACCTGCAGGCGGTAACTTTGAGGAGCCGGTGACCCAAGCCACTCTCTCCGTTGTGGGAGCCTTTTTAGGTCTTTCAAGGGACCGCTCAAACGCCCGCAAATATCCGGCTATTGACCCAATGATTTCTTGGTCAAAGTACACGCGTCAAGTAGGTGAGAGTCTCTCGCATCGTTCTAAACAATGGGGCCATATCACACAAAAGGCAGCCGTAATTTTAAAGCGTGGGGATGAGATCCGAAAGCGAATGGAGGTTGTAGGTGAGGAAGGGATTGGAATTGACGAATTGATGATTTATTTAATGGCGGAGCTTTATGACTTTTCCTATCTTCAACAAAATGCTTTTGATAAGGAAGACACCTATTGCGCCCTTGATCGCCAAATAGAACTATTGGATTTGATCGCTTTGATTTTTGAGAACCACTTTGTTTTTTCAAGTCATGATGAAGCGCGCTCATACTTTTTAAATCTTCAAAATGATATTAAGAACTTAAACTTTACCGCATTCCATTCTGAAAGTTATTATAAAGCCTATCAAAAAATTGAAAATAAAATTCGATCTGCAATGAATGGGGAGAGTTCAATATGAGAAAGATTTATGATCGCATTGTTGATATTAGAGGCAGTCTATTGACCGTCATTGCAAAAGGAGCCAAACTGGGTGAGCTCGCCAAAGTTGATCGAAAAAATAACATATCAATATATGCTTCCGTTTTGCGCATTGAAAATGAAAAAGTCACACTACAGGCTTTTGAGGATACAAGAGGGATTTCAACCGGAGACAAGGTGACGTTTTTGTCTCAGCAGGTCAAAGCGACATATGGGGATGAATTATTAGGTCGCCGATTTAGTGGATTTGGATTGCCAATTGACGGGGGACCTGAGTGCCATGGCAATCAAGTTGAAATCGGGGGTCCTTCATTTAACCCTGTCAGAAGGGTTGTTCCTCATCAATTGGTCAGGACAAATATTCCAATGATCGACGTGTTTAACTGTCTTGTGAAATCACAAAAAATTCCCATTTTCTCAATTCCCGGAGAGCCCTATAACGAGCTGCTCATGCGTATTGCCAATCAAACGGATGCTGATGTCGTGATCATTGGTGGAATGGGGCTTCGATATGATGATTATCTCGCCTTTATTGAAAATGCCGAAAAATCAGGATCAATGGCCAAAACGGTGATGTATACCCACTTGGCAACAGATCCTGCAGTGGAATGCCTTCTTGTTCCCGATATGGCACTCGCCGTTGCCGAACAGTTTGCAATGCAAGATAAGGATGTCCTTGTCTTATTAACGGATATGACGGCATTTGCAGATGCGATTAAAGAGATTATGATTTCAATGGATCAGATTCCATCGAATCGCGGCTATCCCGGTTCGCTCTACTCAGATCTTGCATCTCGTTATGAAAAAGCCGTTGATATTGACGGAAGCGGTTCGATTACCCTCATTACGGTGACAACAATGCCGGGTGGAGATGTGACGCATCCGATTCCGGATAATACCGGTTACATTACCGAAGGGCAGTTTTATTTACATGGGGGCCGTATCGATCCATTTGGTTCTCTTTCAAGGCTGAAACAACAGGTGATTGGAAGCGTCACGCGGGAAGACCACTCTGAGGTGGCGAATACAATGATACGTCTTTATGCTGAAGCACAGAAATCAAAAGAGCGCCAAAGTATGGGATTTAAGCTATCGCGTTGGGATGAAAAGCTTATTCATTATAGCCGCAATTTTGAAAGCGATTTAATGGATCTTCAAGTCAATATTTCCCTTGAAGAGGCACTCGATAAAGGGTGGGAGATGTTAAGCCAATGCTTTGAGGTGAGTGAGGTTGGAATGAAAGATTCTCTTGTTCAAAAATATTGGCCTAAAATTCATGTGAGCTAGGAGTCGATCGTGTCTGAGATTAGACTGACAAAAAATGAGTTGAGAGATCAACAGCACAAGTTAGTGCAATTGCAACGCTATCTACCGACTTTGCAACTTAAAAAGGCGATGCTTCAGTCAGAAGTGGGGGCTATTCAACAGCATATTCACACGTTGGAAAAAGAGTTTGATCAGCAAAAATCGAGTGTGTTGGGTTTTATCAGTTTGGTTTCAGAAGGCGGGATGAAAGAGTTTTTTAATGCATTGAACTTTAAAGATTTGAAAACTTCTTCTGAAAATATTGCCGGTGTTGAGATTCCCGTGCTTGAAGGGATTGAGTTTGAAGAGTCCAAATATTCACACTTTGTCACACCTATTTGGTGGGATAGTGCCCTTAAGCACCTCAGACAACTTCTTTTGAAAAAACAGCATGTGAAATTTGCTCAGCAAAAAAAAGAGCTATTAGAAGCGGAACTTCGCTCCGTATCGATCCGAGTCAATTTATTTGAAAAAATTTTGATTCCAAGAACTCTCAATAATATTAAGAAAATCAAGGTTTTTTTAGGAGATCAACAACTCTCTGCAGTGGCGACTTCAAAAATTGCAAAGATGAAAACGCTCCTCAAGAAAAAAAGTGAAGTAGAGGAACTGGTATGATTTCTGATTTGAAAAAATTTGTATTTATTGGAGTCAAGGAGGATCTCGACACTTTTTTTAACCGTGCTCAAGAAAAAGGGGTCATTGAGTTTATTCCGGAAGATCGCGCAAGTATTCTTTATACGCCAAAATATATCGAGGATATTGTCAATGCGATTAAGATTATAAAGCATTTTCCAACTGAAGACCGTGCTTTTACGGAAGACTCTGAACTGCAAAAAATCATTGATGAAATTCTGCTTCTTCAGAAGAAAATAGATACGATGCAAGAAGAGAGGCTGCATATTCAATCCGAGATCGAAAAAATGCGTCCCCTTGGCCAATTTTCATTAGATGATATCCATCAAATTGAAAAGCTTTCAAGTAAAAGAGTTGCTTTTTTTTCATGTAAACGCGGGCATCGAGAAAGGGATCAATTCCCCGATGATCTCATTTATGTGACAAGTGACCATGACCTCGATTATTTTATTTATGTTGGAAGCGAATATCCCGAATATACACATCTTAATGAACTGACTTTTACCCTCTCGCTCAACGAGTGGATCGAAAAGAACCAACATTGGGAGCGGGGGATTAAAGAGGCTTATGCCCGCCTTAAAAAATTGGCGATTTATATTGATTATCTAAAAGATAATTTGGCAAAACAGCTCAATCACTCCAATCTCACAAAGACTAAAGAGAGCACAAGTGATCAGCTTGACGGGAGCCTTTTTACGATTAATGGATGGGTTCCAAAGAAAAAAATGCATGAGCTCATCGACTTATGTCATGATTTATCTGTTTATTTTGAAGAAGTGGCGATTGAAGTCGGTGAAAAGATCCCAACCTTTATGGAAAATAGGCACCTCAATGCGGTAGGTGAGGATATTGTAAATATCTACGATGTTCCTGCCCCTCAGGATAAAGATCCTTCGATGTGGGTCTTAGTTGCTTTTGCTCTTTTTTTCGCCATGATTGTATCGGATGCGGGATATGGTTTGATCTATTTGTTGCTGGGAATCTTTTTGCGTTTCAAAGTGTACAAAAAAGTCAAAGATGTCGGTAAGCGATTTATTAAATTGGTGATTATTTTAGGCGTTTCATCAACACTTTGGGGAATCATGACCTGCTCCTATTTTAGTGTCGATGTCAATCCGGCCAATCCCTTAAGCAAATATTCTTTATTGACCTATTTGAGCGAGAAAAAAGCCGAATATCATATGCGACTTAAGGATGATGTCTATGATCAATGGATCAAGGAATATCCCCAACTGAAGAGCGTTGCGACATCTAAAGAGTTTTTAGTTCAGGCTGTTAAGATTGTTAAAAATAAGCATATTTATGAGATGATCCGAGAGTTCAATGATAATATTTTACTTGAATTTTCACTCCTTGTTGGCGTGATTCATATCGCCCTTTCCTTCATGAGGAATTTAAGAAAGTGTTGGCCCGGTCTTGGTTGGATTGCCTTTGTTATAGGCGGATATCTTTACTTTCCTATTGAGCTGGAAGCTACATCGATGCTTCACTTTTTAGGCGTTATTTCAAAAACGGGAGCAGAGCAAATCGGTTACCAACTCTTGATAGGCGGTGTGATCGTTGCGATGGTCCTATCGCTGATTCAAAATCGTTTGAAAGGAATAACCGAAGTGCTCAATTCGATTCAAATATTTGCCGATGTCCTCTCTTATTTGCGTTTATATGCGCTTGGATTAGCGGGAATGATTTTAGCCGCAACAATCAATCAGATTGGGGGTGAAATCAATTGGGCAATTGGAGCTTTAGTTACGATTCTCGGACACTCAGTTAATATTGTATTGGGGATTATGAGCGGCGTGATCCATGGCCTGCGTCTTAACTTTCTCGAGTGGTATCACTATTCCTTTGAGGGAGGAGGAAGGCTTTTTAATCCATTAAAGTTAATCAAAACTCATCATAGTTAAAAAAATCAAAGGAGAAAAGTATGGACTTCGCTATGGCAGGGCCTGCGATTGTATTAGGACTTGGTTGCGTCGGTAGCGCAATCGGCTGCGGAATTGCAGGGATGGCTTCACACGGCGTAATGGCGCGTGTTGATGATAACCACGGAAAATTTATTGGGATGTCAGCGGTTCCTTCATCTCAGACTATTTATGCATTCATTTTGATGTTTTATATGAAAAATGCGATTCATGCCAATACGCTTTCGCCGATGTCCGGCGTTGTGATTGGTTTTGCGGTAGGACTTGCCATTTTACTTTCAGCCATATATCAAGGGATGTGTGCTGCAACAGGGATTCAAGCATCTGCAAAGCAGCCTGCAATTTTTGGTAAATGCTTTGCCGCATTGGGAATTACCGAATCATTCTCACTCTTTGCATTTGTCTTCTCATTGATGTTGCTAAAATAAAGAAAAGACTTGGTTGGAGGCATTTTTGATAGGATGTATCGTTAATTATTGCACTAATGATTTTCGTTATCTGAAATTTTGTATTGAGGCGCTCCAACCTCTTTTTTCTCCTATTCTTATCCCCGTATGTGACCATTTCTTTGATGGGACACCGGAGAATAGAGATCTTTTGAATCGC
Source organism: Simkaniaceae bacterium (assembly GCA_021734805.1). Classification (NCBI taxonomy): domain Bacteria; kingdom Pseudomonadati; phylum Chlamydiota; class Chlamydiia; order Parachlamydiales; family Simkaniaceae; species Simkaniaceae bacterium. Next base: position 47,724 of record JAIPIG010000007.1, on the reverse strand, counting down.
AGCTATCGCGAATATCCCAATGTCCGGTTCATTGAATTTGCTTTTAATGAAAAACCCTATGGTCTGCCTCAAACATTCGAAGACCCAACAAAGATGATTCATTTCTGGCACTCAACAGCCCGTTATGTGGGCTATCATTTTTTGCAGAGTGAATGCGAATATGTATTATTTCTTGATGTCGATGAAATTATCGACACGTCTAGATTTAAGTTGTGGCTAGATGCTTTTGATTATAGGGCATATAATGCGATTCGCTTTGATAGTTTTTTTTACTTTATGAAGCCCACAAAGCGGGCAATGACCTATTTGTGATGGTTTGTTTGATCTCAAGTATCAAGAAGAAGAAATGTATATCGATCCCCTTTCCGTTGCCATTTGCAAAGAGAGTGCACCTCCTAAATCTGATTTTCCATGGGTGACCCAAGTGACTCGAGACAGTATGCTTAAGCTGCACTTTCAGAAATACTATTAGTCTTTGCTTTAGGCTCGCGAATGAGTTTTGTGAGAAGAAAGGAGATGACAAAGGCTATGGGAAAGATTGAAAAGGCGGTGAAGAAATCATTCAGGCTATAGATGGGAACCCCATCAATCATCATTTTATTCCAATTGAGTTCGATGAGCTTTCCCGTTAGCGGTTGAAGAAGCATTGGAAGTCCCATAATAATGACAGCTGCAACACCCATAGATGTCCCCGTTAAATGAGAGGGATTGCTTTCTGTAATCGTGGGATAGCCAATGACCTGTGTGCTTGTAAAGAAACCAATGGCAAGGAATAGGACCATAAGGACGGGCGTGCTTGGCTGAGGGATCATTAAAATCAGTGCAAAAACCATGAGCGATGCCAACGCCCCAAAAAGCATAAGCGGAGTGCGTTTCTGCATTAAATCGGAGAGGTATCCAAATAGAGGAGAGCCTACAATGGTTCCCATGCAAATCATACTCACAATAAATGAGGCCGTAGCTAAAGGAATGTGATGAATTTGTGTCAGAAAAAGACTTCCCCACACCGCACCAATAATCATCACGGGGAGATTCATTAACCCGGTATAGAGGCCGCAATAAATGTTTTGTCGATTAAAAAAACTTAATTTCAACCCTTCTATGAAGGGGAGTGTAGGGGCAACTTCTCTAGCGTCACTTTTATCGACTTTATCATGAACAAATACATAAATAATCGCAAAAATAACAAGACCGAAGAGACCATCGGTTACGAGAGCTTGACGCCAGCTTAAAAGCTCTGCCAAATAAGAAAAAGGGGACTGAGCAATGACTCCACCCAAAAGGCCAACCGTCACCATCAAACCGACAATAAAAGCCTGACGTTTAGGCGGAAACCATCGAGAAACTAAAATCATGCAGCTTAAAAAGCAAAATGCATTGCCGATTCCGGATAAAAAATGGCAGAGGCAGGCTTGTCCAAACGTTTGTGCAAAAGAAAAACCGAAAGTGCCGAGAATGCATAAGGACAAAGCGGATAAAATGACTTTACGTGTTGAAAACCGGTCCAAAATAATACCGGCAGGTAATAAGAAAATGACGTCAGCTAATAAATACGTACTACACAGATACCCAAATTGACTTGCACCAATATGTAAATCCTTTAAGAGCATGGGGGCAATCGCATTGAGCATATGAAGCTGAACCAGTTCATAGGCAAAGAAAAGAGCGGCAGAAAAACAAATAATCCATGCAAGAAGTTTTTCAGGGATCCATTTTAAAAGAGTTGTCATCATCATATCCTATAACATTGTGCAAGTGATTTATCGGGGAATTTACCGACCGGTATATTCAAAAGAGGATTCGATCGCATAATTGCGAAAGACCTCAACATTTTCGATAAAATGATGCATACACATAGAAGTATAGCTTTCATTTCCTCCGATTTGAATTTGATCGCCTTCCTGAACGGGATCGCCGTTTTCATCAATTCTGAGATTCATTGTCGCCTTGCGACCGCAGTGACAAATCGTTTTAATTTCAGAAAGCTCATCTGCCCATGCCAGCAAGTAACGGCTTCCCTCAAAAGGTTCTCCTAAAAAATCAGAACGAAGACCATAACATAACACGGCAATGCCGAGTTGCGTTGCGACTTTTGCAAGCTGCGCAATCTGAGCTTTTTTTAAGAAATGCGCTTCATCAATGAGGACACAGCGAAGGGAGGGGATTTGTTCTTTTCTTTCAGCAATCTCTTCATAGAGATTAGTAGATTCGGTAAAACCAAAGCACTCTTTTTTCAGGCCAATGCGTGAATAAATCGTTGTACTGCCAAAGCGGGTATCAATACTTGGAGCAAATAAAAGCGTTTGCATGCCTCTTTCGTGGTAGTTGTAGCTTGCTTGCAATAAGGTCGTACTTTTTCCGGCATTCATCGCAGAATAATAAAAATAGAGTTTGGCCATAGATTTCCTCCGAGACTTTAAGATCGGCTTGCGTATAAAAAATAATCGATTTCAGAATATAATATCGAGGAAATATTTGCGATTCTAATGAATCACTCACCTTACGCAAAAAGGAAGGTGAGTGATTCAGCGCTTTCTTGTTTTTTTTTCTTTGATGCGGCTGTGACAAATCATGATGAGAAGAAGATAAATGGGAAGGATGATGTCCGTATAAAGAACTACTCCGGCATTTCCGGGCGCCATATTGTGATGCACAATGATTTGGACGATATGATTGATGCCGGCTCCTACGAAGAAAATAAAATAGGGCACTAATGCTCCCCAACGGAATTCTTGTCCTTTAAAAAAGGCGATAAAACCGGCGATCGAAATGGCGAGATTTCCAATAGCAATCTCAGTTTGAAAACCACCGGCCTTCCACCCAATATATTGGGCAGTCCAGTCGGGGAAAAAGGCATGGGAAATAAATCCGAGCATGGCGATACAGCCCACGCACCAGAGATAGAAGTGAGCAATGAGCCTTTCGATGAAATGCTTGGGTCTTCTATTCTGTATATGCTTAATCGTAAGTATGATTGCTATAATGATATAAATAGCAATAAAAATAAGTTGAAGCATAAATAGTATTCCTATGATGATGGGCTTATAATTTTTTTTATATAGCCTACTGAATATGGGGTCAAGATGTTACTATATGTTCTCTCGTGGATGGCTATCGCTATCCTTTCTATTAGTTATTGGTTTCAGATTTGGAAAATCCATGTTCACAAGGAAGTGAGAGATATCTCTCTAACCTACAATGTTTTGCTTGCCATTGGTTTTGCGATTTTGGGCTTTACCGCTTATGAAGAGGGCTCTGTTATTTTCTTAGTAAAACAAATTTCTACAACGATCCCCGTGATCATTATTATCATGCAAGTCATTGTACATAAAAGAGATGCATGGACTGAAGTGGGATTTAAAAAATGCTCTCAATGTGATAAGGGGCTGGATGTCAATTGGAAATTTTGTCCTTATTGCGGATTCCAAAAATCTTCTTTGTAAATCATCTCGTGCCTTTGTCAAGTTTAATTTTGATCAATGGAATTATTCGGAATCTTGCTATAATGAACTGTCAAAAAATTCCCTCTATAGATAGAGGCGATTTTTTTACCTAACACATTGAGTGGGATTTCCTATGAGTGAAAAAACGATCTCTTTATCTGACCCGCAGATTACAAGAAAAACGCGTTTGGCAATCATTTTTTCAAGCTTGATTCACGAGCCTTTTGCCTCCCTTTATGTGTGGCTTCCCTTTATTTTGCGCAAAGATTTATCCGCAACCGTATTTCAAATTTCCCTTTTGGTCACGCTTAAGCCGGTGATTTCGTTGGTCTCTTTTTATTGGAATAGTCACTGGAAAGGAGGCGTTCGCTCATCGTTTGTAATCTCGAGTATATTAGCCCGCTTACCGTTTCTTTTTTGTCCTTTTACCGGTAGCATTTGGTATTTTATTTTTGCTTCGACACTCTATATGTTGTTTTTTCGCGCTTCAATTCCCCCCTGGATGGAGATATTAAAAATCAACTTAGATAAGAAAAAAAGGCAGCGTTATTTTGCTTTAGGAAGTGTTTTGGGATATGGATTGGGTGTGCTTCTTGCCCTTTATCTGGGAGGGCTTCTCGATCAGTATGATCAAATATGGAAAATTCTCTTTTCCCTTTTTGCCTTATTTGGGATGATTGGGGCTTTGATTCAAGGTTCACTTCCCCTTAAAAATGAAGAGCAAAACCATAGCGTGAAAGTTGATCGCATCAGTCTTCTGCAACCTTGGAAAGATACATGGGAATTAATGAGGCAACGTCCTGATTTTGCCCATTTTCAATGGGGCTTTATGGCAGCGGGTTTTGGGATTATGTTGGTGATCGCCGTTGCCCCTCTTTATTTTGCCGATATCCTCCAATTATCCCATACCGATTTTGCCAATGCACGGTATATTTTTATGGGACTTGGCTTTGTCTTATGCTCTCCCTTGTGGTCCCGATTGATGAGCAGACTCTCAGTCTTTAAAATGACATCACTTGTGTGCTTAGCCTTTGCTATTTTTCCATTAACTTTGATTTTTGCAAAAATGTGGATAGCATGCCTTTATATCGCCTATGTTATTTATGGATTTGCTCAGAGCGGAAGCCATATGCTGTGGCACCTTTCAGGCCCATTATTTGCTAAAAATGAAGACAGCTCAAAGTATAGCGGGATCAATATCGTAATGGTCGGCCTGAGGGGGATGATTGCTCCCATGTTAGGTGGGATTCTCTACACCTTTTTTGGTTCCATGGTTGTCTTGGCTTTAGGGATGCTTTTTTGCTGTTTTGGTGCCTGGTTCATGGTCGGCGTGAAAGTAAAAGAAGAAGAAACCGTACTAACCTAACCACAGAATTCTAGAGCTTTAATGTTGAGTAACTTAGAAGAGTTAATTAGCTTAAGTTGCTCACTATTAACGAATTAATTCTTCAAGACTTCTTTTATAAACACCTAATTATCAATAGGCTACGCCCTGGTTTTTTTTTTTGATATAAAAAGAGTTTATATGGTATAATTTCATTTTTAAATGAGGGATAATATGAGTATAGAAAGTACAGGTGATCGAGCTGTTTTTGCTGAGCATTTATATAGATTGTCCGGAACTCTTTTTCGAGAGGTTACAGATCGTCTTCCCATTGATGCATGGGCTAAAATTTTTCTTCCGGTACCGGAAATCAAAGACGGTGATGACAAAAGCAGAGTGGATAAAATACATTCCGCTATCATCAGTCGAGCAAAACAATATGGATTTGAGCCATGTCCTGGCATAGATTTAGAAACAGCAGCAAAAGCTGCGGGTCAATTCACTAATGTGATATTTGACTATCATTATCGCAAAAGTTGTAAAAAAGAATCATCTCATTTTTATCCTGAATTTGAAAAACATATCATAGATATTGTGGCTAGAGGTGATAAAGTTAAATTTACTCCCGAAAGATGGGTGACTTTTGATAAAGGAATACCCAATTTATCTTACTTACGATATCGAACAATGACAGCACATTTTGAACCTTCTGATAAGGTTCCCGAAGAACTTAGAGGTCAATGGATAGCATTAATGAAAGATCTTCAGATATTTAAAGGGCCTGTTGATAAACCCGTTCCTTTATCAATCATTAATTTACCTTCAAAGTGTGGAGTCACCCCATTAGAGGTTGCGATGCGAGCACCGGATAAAGATCTTGCGCTCAGTTTACTCAATTTAACTGCAGCAGATCCCGTCGAATCTCGAGATATTGTCACAGAGGCGCTTAAAAGAAATAGCCGTATATACAGTTTTGCTCTCAATTGTTTAAGACATAGTCCTATTTTTAGATTGTTGACTTCATGTGTTGATCAACATAAATTAGAAGGGCTTTTATCCTCTGCTTGTAGAGAGGGTGACTTGGAATTAGTTACACACTTTCTGGAAAGTGGAGCTAAAGGGGAGAGGTCATCGGGTGTTTCGGCTTTGGGACTGGCTATTCAGCATGGGAAGCTCCCAGTCGTTAAAGAAATATTAAAATACTATCCTAATTATGTTAACTCAATTGTAGAGGCTATAGATCGTACACCATTGTTACTTGCTGCTAGATTTACACAACATAAAATCATTGAAGTATTATTAAATTCCGGTGCAAATCCAAACTCTTTTGGAGAGACATACATACTAGGGGGTATGATGAGCCCCGATAAAACTACTCCCTTAATCGAATCATGTATGAGGGGAGACGAAAAGAGTGTAAAGTTACTTTTTAAAGCTGGAGCAAATCCCTTTCTGACAATTAATAGAATGCCATGGGTATTTGCACACTTGATAGGTCCCAGTGGACATTTTTTATATTCACCATTAGAAGCTGCTCTTGGCTGTGGTCACTGGAATATAGCGAGAATCGTTGTACAAGCGCAAATCGCATCGGCATTTTCTGCAACCGTATCAAAAGTCATGGAGCTTTTTGACTTAATAGGGCGATAAGAAAAAAAGATTAAACGCTGTTCAACTGAGCGTTTCAGTAAAATCTAATAGTAGGGTCTTGAGGTTTTCGAGCTCTTTGTTGTCGATGAAAGATCCCTTTTCATTCAGCATCTCTTGCACTTTGATATAAGATTTTGTTTTCGGATAGACGTTTGCGCCCATCGATGACAAAATCGTTTGGAGATGGTTTGCCGCTCGAATGCCGCCAAAAGGTCCAACAGAGGAGCTGAGGATCAAAACGGGTTTCATTTGAAAAATTTCACAGACAGGGGTTTTTTCATTGATTGGCCTTGAGGCCCAGTCGATGGCGTTTTTTAAAGAAGCGGGGATGGAATAGTTGTGTTCCGGGGTTACAATGACCCAAGCCTCATGTGAGGCCATAAAAGCGCGGAAATCTTTGGCGATTTTGGGAAAGGCCTCAAAAGCGGTTTCATCTTGATTCAAAAGAGGGAGAGGATATTCGTTGAGATCGGTATATGTTGCTTTAAGTTTCAACTCCTGTGCCAAATAATAGGCATTTTTTGCGATTTGCTTACTGTAGGATTCTTTTCTTAAACTTCCTGAAAAAATTAAGAGGCTTCGAGACATACGATTATTTCCCTTTGTCGTTGATTGAATAGCCTATTCTCGCAAGTAAAAACCGAGAGACCAGAATAGGGTGTTTCATTAAATATTGAAAGAAGGTCCAATAGGTGATACTCGTTAGCGGTCGTTTGATGAGTGTGGGGTGGGTCAGCGCTTCATGGATCCATTCCGGATAAGGAGGCGGAAGGTGATAGGGGAGGTTTTGAATGGGAAAAAAACGAATATCTTGAATTTCGTCATTGATTGTGGGCAGACCGTTTTTGATTGTACATTCAAAGACGTGCGTATTGCGTGTAAGGCGATTAATGGGGCTGTATTCGGCTGTTTTCCTAGTGATGTCGACATGGTAACCCGTTTCTTCTAATGTTTCCCGAATAGCGGCTATTTCAGGGGATTCGCCCTGATCAATGCCTCCGCCGGGAAGAGCCCAAACGGGGACATCGCGTCGTTTAATGAGAAGAATTTCCGTTTTATCGGGGTTGAAAATTAATGAGGCAACGCTGTGATTAGAATATGACATATTAAAAATACATTGAGATTATGGTAAGTATCGGATATTCTCGTTTTTTATTAAAAGTCAAAATGCTTTTTTCTCATCTGAAGATGTTTTTCTCTTATTTAAAATCCTTTGTATTGATCATTACCTTGTGTTTTTTGAGTGGGTGTCAGAAGTTGACGGTTGAAAGGCACTATGTCGACGAGCGGCAACTTGCATCGACATTTGTGCAAAGTCCCGATCCTTTGCAAAAAAATCCGCCGGTGGGTGAAAAACTATGGATCAATTGGAATATCCCGTCTTCAGCATTCAAATCCCATCATGTGAGTGAAGATGATTCGACTCAGATTTATGAGAGATGCGGGCTTATTTTGACCCTCAAAGTGATTTTTAAAGATCTAAATGAGGATATTGTTTCATATCCCGTGTTATCCCGAAAAGGCTCTGTTGTGTATTCACTTCTCAATCAGGAATATGAAAAAACGGGGGGGATTCTCACCTATTATGCTGAAATAGCAACGATTGAAGGCAAAGTTCTAGAAGTATACAAACAGCAAATGTGGTTTAAACCCATTCACATTAAATCATAAGCTGTGATTGGCGTGCGGGATAAGCTCTCACTTGCATTGCGGATAAGGTATGCCGTCTTCTCGAAATTCATACAGTGGTCCGTAATAGATAAATCCATTGGAGCGTTTTGAATGTCTTTTCCACAATAACGCCCTTCTTGTAAATAGCTTTCTAACATGAGGCCACCTATCGGAAAGGTTTCTTCCAGCATATAGTTCATGCCTTGAGAAAAGGCTTCAACTTGTTGATTTTCAATTCGATTGCCATGGGAACAATCGATCATAATCGGCATTGGAATATGATGGGTTTTTAAAGCATTCGTAGATTGTATCAATGAATTTGCATCAAAATTGGGATAAAGATGCGAACCTCTCAAAATTAAGTGGGTGTAGGGATTACCGTTTGATATAACGGAAGCAGGAGATCCATCGGGTAAAAAAGAGACAAAAGAGTGCCCTGCTCTTGCAAAAGAAATCCCATGAACTGCTGTGTCAATATTGCCATCCACACTGTTTTTGACCCCAACCGGAATAGAAAGATGAGAGGCGATTTGTCGATGGACTTGAGATGTAGAGGTTCGTGCTCCAATCACTCCATAGCTAATGAGATCAATATAATACAGATATAGAAAGGGATCTAAAATTTCAGTTGAGATGGGCATGCCCAGTTCAGCCATTTCTAAAAAAAACCGCCTTGTTTTTAAAATACCCAGTTGAATGTCGTTAGATCCGTCGAGCCGTGGATCATAGATCAAACCTTTCCAGCCTAATTGGGTTCTAGGTTTTTCGACATGGGCGCGCATGACGATGAAAATAGTGTCTGAGACTTCATCAGCGAGGTCTTTTAATTTTTGGGCATATTCAAGCCCCTTTTCGACGCTGTGAATTGAACAGGGGCCAATGATAAACAGTTTGCGTTTGTCTTTGCCGTCTAAAATATGTTTAATACTTTGGATGTGATGAGAAATGGCAGTTTTTGCATTCTCGGATAAGGGGAGCAGTTGTTGGATATCTTGAGGGGAGGGCAATCGGTTCATAACGGTCATTATTCGAATTAAAACACAATTGTTGATAGCATGAATGACTTTATTATTCAATTCCCTCAGTTGCGATGAAGTATCAAAACGCAGCATGACCTGGAATAAAAAGCCGGAATATGGTAAAAGTTGGCATATTTTTTTTTGATAAGAGGCAAAAGTGATATGGATCGACTGATTGAAATACTCACTGAAATTAATGGATATATTTGGGGGCCCCCACTCCTGATTTTTCTGATTTTAGTAGGATTAATTCTCACCTTTAGAACGCGCTTCATTCAAGTAAGGCATCTTTGGTATGCGCATAAGCTTGCCTTTACGAGGCATGATGATTCGGCACAAGGCGATATTAGTCATTTTCAGTCTTTAATGACTGCGCTTGCAGCGACGATTGGGATTGGAAGTATTACAGGGGTTGCGACTGCTATTGTTTCGGGAGGCTTTGGTGCTTTATTCTGGATGTGGGTTGCGGCCTTTTTTGGAATGGCAACCAAGTATGCCGAGGGTATATTAGCCGTTAAGTATCGCGTAGTCGATGAAAAGGGGCAAATGTGTGGTGGCCCGATGTATTATCTAGAGCGGGGGTTAAAATCTAAATTTTTAGCTATAGTCTTTGCGGTTTTAGGCGCGATTACGGCGCTTGGAACGGGAAATTTGGTGCAGTCTAATTCGGTATCGCTTGCTATGCAGGAGATATTTCATGTCCCTCTGCTTTGGAGTGGGGTAGCTCTTTTCTTTCTTGTTGGTATTCCATTAATTTGGGGGATTAAGAGTATTGGGCGTTTGGTTTCTATTTTGGTTCCTGCCATGGCCCTTTTCTATATTGTAGGCGGGCTGATCATTGTTTTTATGAAGATTGATATGGTGCCTCATGCTTTTGGGCTTATTTTTAAGCATGCATTCACTCCTCAAGCGGCTACCGGTGGCTTTTTAGGTGCAACTGTTATGAAGGCAATTCAGATGGGAATATCAAGAGGGATCTTTTCAAGTGAAGCCGGACTTGGAACATCGCCTATTGCCGCTGCCGCTGCTAAAACGGATTCACCCGGAAGACAAGCGCTGGTTTCGATGTCGAGTGTTTTTATTACGACGGTGATTGTTTGTACAATTACGGGGCTCGTCATTGCAACAACAGATGTTTTAGGTGAAATAGGACCCGATGGAAAGCTACTCAATGGCTCAGCGCTGGCATTGCGGGCTTTTGATGCGGTGATTCCCGGTGGTGGCCTCATTGTCACAATCGCATTAATCCCTTTTGCCTATTCCACGATTTTGGGCTGGGCCTATTATGGGGAAAAATGTATGGAGTATTTACTCGGAATTAAAGCAGTTCCGTTTTATCGAATCCTTGCAGCGCTTATTGTCATTCCGGGAGCGATTCTTAATTTGGAGGTTGTGTGGAAAATCGCCGATATTATGAATGGTTTAATGGCCTTTCCCAATCTAGTGGGGCTTTTTTTTCTAACAAAAATTGTCTCCTCTGAAACACGCATTTTCGAAAACCTTTTGCATTCGGAAAGAATCAATCGTCAAAAACAAAATAACGAGGCTTAGAATGGAAAAGACACTTATTTGGGGCTTAGAAACATTTAATTATTTTTTTTGGAATCACTGTCTTTTCGTTCTTCTTGCGATTGTCGGTATTATCTATACGGTGCGATTGAGGGGCGTTCAATTCACTTATTTTATCCACTCCCTCAAACTGGCTTTTTCCAAAGAAAAAGATAAAAATGCCGAAGGCGATATAAGCCAGTTTCAATCGTTGATGACAGCCTTGGCTGCAACGATTGGTATTGCAAGTATTGCAGGGGTTGCAACGGCCATTGTTGCGGGGGGATTTGGCGCTGTTTTTTGGATGTGGGTGATTGCCCTTATCGGAATGGCTACGAAATTTGCCGAAGCGATTCTAGCTGTCAAATTCCGCATGCAAGATCGTCTTGGGATGATGTGTGGTGGCCCAATGTATTACATTCAATATGGGCTAGGTAAGAAATGGCTGGGGGTTTTATTTGCTATTTTTGGAGTGCTCGCTTCATTTGCCGGTGGTAATTTAATTCAGTCTAATTCAATTGCTCATGCGATTGGGACATTATTCGAGGTGCCGGGGAGTTGGACAGGCATTATTCTTTCTATTTTAACTTTTTTAGTTTTAATGAGGGGGATTTCTTCGATTGGCAAGATTTCCGCTTATCTAGTTCCCTTTATGGCTCTGACCTATCTATTAGTCGGTTTCGGTGTAATTGGATACAATTATGATCAAATCATTCCCGTCTTTAAGCTGATTTTTCAATCGGCTTTTTCAGGTCAGGCTGCTGTTGGGGGCTTTTTGGGTTCAACAGTCACTGCTGCGCTTCAATATGGGATTTCAAGGGGAATTTCATCAAGTGAAGCGGGGCTTGGAAGTGCGCCCATCGCCGCTGCTGCTGCGAGAACGGATGAGCCGGGAACGCAAGCTCTTATTTCAATGATTGGAACATTTCTGTCAGTTATTTTAGTTTGTTCGATTACGGCTTTCGCAATTGGTGTGACCGGAGTCTTAGGGCAATTAGATGGCAATGGGAATGTATTAAATGGGGTCGCCCTAGTCATGGCGGCGTTTAAAACGCTATTTCCCTTCGGTAATATCATTGTCGCGATTGGAGTGATTCTTTTTGGCTACTCAACGATCTTGGGTTGGGCTTATTATGGCGAAAAATGCATTGAGTATCTTTTTAAAGAAAAATCCATTTTTTATTTCAGAGTGCTTTTTTGCATGTTTGTTTTTATTGGAGCGATTCTCCATCTAGATCTCGTTTGGCCTATTGTTGATTTAACCAATGGACTCATGGCGCTGCCCAATTTAATCGCCCTATTTGGATTATCTAATGTCGTTACGACGGAATCAAGAGTCTTTTTTAAATCATTACGCAAAAAGCACGCTTTGTCATAGCTTGCTTTGGATTTCGTCGATCTTGATCTTAGTCGTTGTTAAGTTCTCTCGTGTTTTATCAACAAGCTCAGCCGGTGCTCTTTCGATAAATTGAGCGTTAGAGAGTTTGTTTTCTAAATCAACGGCTAGTTTTTGAAGTTTTTCCAATTCTTTTTCCAAGCGCTTTTGTTCTGCTTCAATGAGAATTTTAGGAAGAGGAATCAATAGCTTGACGTGATTGAGCATGCCGGTAGCGGCATATTCAATTTTTGGAAGATCAAGACAAAACTGAAGTGTTTTAATTTTTACTAGTGCCTTAATGATGATTTCATTTTCTTTGATGATCTCAATGAATTGTGAGTTGGGGTCACCGGAGTAGAAGACATCAACAGGTTCAGAAGGGGGGATTTGCATTTCCCCTCGTATGTTGCGCACTTTATAGATTAACTCATTGACAGACTGGAAGTTAGATTCAACGATTTCATCGATGTCTTTAGAGCGGAAAACAGTAGGAAAAGGGGCGATAGCGCATGCTTCGCTCTGAAGAGCGCGCGTTGTATTTTCCGTATAAGGATCTGCATGATTTTTAAGGTGTAAATTTTTAAAACGCTGATTTAAGTGGGAAAAGATCTCTTCAGTAATAAAGGGGGCAAAAGGGTGAATGAGACGCACGCTAGCGACTAGAATAACAAGAAGAATTTTCCTTTTATTCATGGATTGAATGGGGTGCTGTTTCTCATTAAAGAAATAAGGTTTTGTCGTTTCGAGATAATAGGCGCAAAACTCATCCCAGAAAAAGGAGTAGACGCTGAGGGCTGCATCATCAAAATCATAAGAGTCAAGGCACGCGCTCACTTGTTGAATGAGTCGATTGAGTCTAGACAAAATCCATAAGTCATCAAGTGTTGTCGAATTGAAATCGAGTCCTTTAGCAAATTCTTCGGAGGTCAAGGGCTCGAGGTTCATTAAAATGAACCGCGCGGCATTCCACAACTTATTTGAAAAATTTTTATACTCTTCAAAACGGCGACGATCGAGGTCGATTTGTCGCGAATCGGTCACACTGGAGCAAAGGGCCATGCGCATAGCATCGGCTCCGTATAAGTGGATGATTTCAAGGGGATCGATCACGTTGCCTTTCGATTTAGACATTTTTTCCCATTTAGAAGAAATGTCTTTGGGGAGGGGCTCTCCCATTTCATATTTTAAGCGCTCTTTAGAGGTGAGATAGTGAGTTTGTCCTTCTTTATCGGTATGCCAATAGGATTTTCCATAAATCAGTCCATGAATAAATGTTTTATGAAAGGGGATTTGTTTTAGGGCAATATGGCTCATAAGCATCATACGCGCTACCCAGAAGAAGAGGATATCATGTCCGGTGATCAAAATCGATGTGGGGAAGAATTTGTTAAAATCTTCAGATGAGTCAGGCCATCCAAGCGTTGAAAAAGGCCATAGGGCGGATGAGAACCAGGTATCGAGAACATCCTCATCCTGTTCCCATTGTGACGGATCTTTTTTAATTTCATCCGGTAGATCATCCCCATCATAGCAGAGCATTTGATCGGGATTGTTCTTGTGATACCAAATGGGAATGCGATGTCCCCACCAAAGCTGTCTGGAAATACACCAATCGCGCAAGTTTGTAATCCAGGCTTCGTATGTCTTGTGATAATGTTGAGGTAATAACTCAACTTTTCCCGAATGAACGAGATCGAGGAGTTCATCTCTGAAAGCGCTCATTTTGACAAACCATTGCTTTGAAAGGTAGGGTTCGATAACGGCTTTAGATCGATAGGAGTAGCCGATGCGGTTGATATGGGGCGTTGCTTTAACAAAAGCTTTTAATTCTTTCATCTTTTCAATGACGGCTTCTCTGGCTTCCTGCATTGTAAGGCCTTCAAAATGACCGCCATTTTCATTGATTTTCCCATCCGGTGTCATGATATTAATCATAGGAAGTCGGTGCTTAAGTCCAATTTCATAGTCATTGAAATCATGAGCAGGTGTGATTTTAACACACCCCGTTCCAAATTCCGGATCGACATAAGTATCCCCAATAATTGGGATTTCACGATCACAGAGAGGTAGGTATACTTTTTGACCAATAAGGTGTTGATAGCGTTCATCTTTAGGTGAAACGGCTACAGCCGTATCTCCAAGCATCGTTTCAGGACGTGTTGTCGCAATTTCAATAAAGTCATTTGTCCCGATGATGGGGTAGCGGAAATGATATAAGTGGGATTTTGCTTCCTCGTATTCCACCTCGTCATCTGCTAAGGCCGTTTGCGTTATAGGATCCCAGTTAACAAGATAATCACCTCTATAAATCAACCCTTCATCGTAGAGTTTTTTAAAGGCCTTTCTCACTGCTGCCGAGGACTTTTCATCCATAGTGAATCGTTTGCGCGACCAATCCAAAGAACAGCCAACCATCTTGAGCTGTTTGATGATTTCCTCTTCGTGTTTTTCCTTCCAAACCCAAATATGCTGCAAAAAGGCTTCACGTGTGTAATCTTTTCTGCGTTTCCCTTCGGTTTTAATCAGATGTTTTTCAACAACAGTCTGTGTGGAGATGCCTGCGTGGTCAAAGCCCGGAAGCCAAAGTACTTCATATCCTTGCATCCGCTTATAGCGGATCAAAATATCTTGTAGAGTATCATCTAAGGCGTGACCCATATGAAGGACACCCGTCACATTTGGAGGGGGGAGGATAATACAAAAGGGAGGTTTTTCGCTTTCTACATTTGCCTTGAAAAATTCTCTTGTTTCCCAAAAAGATTGCCATTTAGGTTCAACTTTTAGATGATCATAGGATTTAGGCAGTGTTGACATAGCTTCTCGGTTTTAAAAAATTTGTAAAAAATCATAGCAAATTATCAATGGATTGTCAAAGTGGTTGATTTCTTAATTTTTCATAAGGGATTGGATCATCAGGGCTTTGTTTTTTTTATTAGTGGCAATATACATGATATAGAGTTGTTCATAGAGGGATCTTTTTTCTAGAAAGAGGGCTTGATCTGCCCATTTCCCTTTAATATCGATATATTTTGAGACATAGTGAGCCAGAAGCGCCGTCACAGGAGGATGGGGAAGTTCAATGAGTTGGCGATAGGATTCAATGAGTCTTTTTTTTCCATCTGTTGCCATAAGATAAATCGCGTAAGGTGCATAGAAGTGGGAAAGGGGATGGGTAACCTCTGATGGATAACGCTCTAAAATTGAGCGAGCGCGATGAAAGTCTTTTAAGAGCAGTAGAATTTTAACATGTAAGATATCAATCGATTCGCGGTATTTTGAGGAGATTTTTAATTGATCGATGAATGAGGAAAAAGGGGCCCATTCATTGGAAGAAATATGGGGGAGAAAAGCATCATATAGATAATATATAGCTTCAATTTCCATTTTCCCAATGGGACCATTGATAAATTTTGATAATTGATCGAGGGAGTTGGTTAGCCTGTGTTTCCCATAAGGTTGTGTTGGATCATCTGAATATTGACTCTTCGCGCTATCAAAAATCTGAGTATATGGACTGGGGCTCATATTTCCGAATTTAGGTAGGCAGTTGGCTTGATAACAAATTTTCACAAGGCCAATGAGATAGTCTATTTTGGCATTATCGCTGTAGTTTGAGCTTTCAATACGCTCAAGTGCCACGGCAACATCTTCATAAGCGTGCAGGTAAAGAAGGGAAAACAAGCAATTGCCAATGATGATTTCAGGGTAGGCTATGGGTTCTTCGAGGCGATAGAGGATTTCATTGATATAAGTTTTTTTCTTCATCCAAAGACTGAGCCGAATGGTAAGATAAACAAAGCGTTCTTTTTCTGTTTTGAAATAGGGTGGTTTTAGAAAAAGCGAGATCAGTTCAATGTTTTTTTCAATGCTTTTAAAGAAAAAAAGAGTTTCTTTAGATTTGAGGGCATCCGGAAAAAAATGCAGCGCTAAAAGAGCAAAGGCGTACGTTTGTTTTCGATCCATGCGCGTTGTTTCGTGCATGCGAAAGATGATTTGCTCTTGAAGCATATGGATAAGAGGATGGCGAGGATATTTTCTCAGGCCAAGTTCTAAGCATTTAATCTCCTCCTCAATGTCATGATCGAGCTTATAGATCATTGATTTCCCTAAGTATTCAAGAGGCGCACCTGAGGTTTTTTCAAGTTTTTCAAATTCGAAATTGGATTGATTCAGACATTTTTGGCGCTCAGCCGTATTTTGAGTTTCTTTTGCTTTTTCAAGAAGTGTGACTCCTGCTCTAAAAACAGCCTCTCTTCCTTCAGCTCTTCCTTTAAAAGATTGAGCGATCCGTTGATACTCTTGAAAGGCTTTATGAAAATCCTTAGAAGCTAAAAAGGCATCGGGGACACTTAAGCAGTTGATCATTGCCGATTGCGATCCGACATAAACATTCCAATTTTCAATTTTGAAATCCATGTCTTTACATACAAGTCCGATATGGGATCCAACAATCGGGATATAGCCGACAAAGTTTAAGACGAGTTGTCCGTCTAAAAATAAGCTGACCCGGTTTTCAATTTTTTCAATAACAAGGTGATAAGACTTTCCTTTTTTAATTGAAACTTCAGAAATATTGAGGACTTCGATGTTCGATCGATAAAGCCGGATACCCGGATTCTTTTTTGTTCCAATCCACAAACAATACCCTTCTTCCAGTTCTCTTCGCGATGCCGCTTCCGGAATACAAAATAGTAGGCCAATACCTTGAGATGAATAACTGACAGCCAAATCGGCTTCTATCTTAAAATTTCCCGTATAACTCCCTTTGGAAATCATCAGCATGACCCACTGCATCATTTCGCTGCTGCGTGTGAGCGCGACATTACGGCTAAGAAGGATATTTTCTTGGAATTCCCAAATCTCTTTGTCGTCAATGGCAAATTGGTTTTGAAAGATCCAATCGGGTTTGCCCTCAATATAGTGTTCTAAGGCGTGAATGAGTTCAGAGACATGTTGGTAGCGCTCTTCGGGATGGAATGCTAAGCATTTTTTAATGATTTCACTGAGCTGGAGTGGAATATCTCTTTCCGGAGCCGCTTCAATCGGATCAATAAGACGCTCATATTTTGCGTTTTTTCTAAATTCAGATAGGGATTTCCGTCTAAAGGGTGTTTTTAGCGTGAGAAGTTGATAGAGAATCACTCCCAAAGCATAGATGTCGGATTGGATACTTGCGGGATGACTAAATGCCCGTTCAGGTGCCATATAGGTGAGAGTTCCAACGGCTTTGCCGGGTCTTGTCAACTCATGGGGGATACTATCGGGGATTTCGATGTCTTCTTCAAGCTCATAGTCTTCGATCAGATATTTTGCCAATCCCCAGTCTAAAATCAGAACTTGGCCAAACTTTCCGACCATAATATTACCGGGTTTTAAATCCCGATGGATAATTTTTTTAGAATGGGCAAATGAAATGGCTTGGCATACATTGAGGAAAATCCTGACCAATGAACCGATAGATGAGCCAATAGGATGAGGGGATTCGCTATTTTTTTCTCTTTCAATGGTGTTTTTTAAAATTTCCTTGAGAGAGTCTCCTTCAATAAAGGGCATCGTATAATAGGCTTCATTTTCTTCCTGATGGATAAAATAAATGGGGATAATGGACGGGTGAGAGAGCTGAGCGGCAATTTTAGCTTCTTTTAAAAACCGCTGCTTAACCGATTCATATTTGAGATATTCACTGCGTATGCGCTTTAAGGCAACAACGCGCTCGCAAGTCGGATCATGGGCGAGGAAAACTTCGCCCATTCCCCCCTTGGCAATGAGGTTCTTAATTGTATAAATCCCAATTGATTCCATGTATTTGGGTATAACATAAATAATTGATATTTTTCAGCATTGTTTGAAAAAAAACAGATGAGTATACTCCCGCTCAAGTTAAATAAGGTGTAAGTAAGGTGTCGCGAAAAAAAATTATTCTCACGGGAGACCGGCCGACCGGTAAATTGCACTTAGGTCACTATGTCGGATCTCTTAAGGCCCGTGTTGATTTGCAGAGCAACTATGAACAATATGTCATGATTGCAGATGCACAAGCGCTTACGGATCACTACAGTGAGCCTGAAAAAGTGCGCGAACATGTTCTCGAAGTTGCTATGGACTACCTCTCTGTCGGAATCAATCCCAAAGAGACAACGATCTTTATTCAATCTATGATTCCCGAAATTCATGAATTGGCCATGTATTTTCTTAATCTTGTGACATGGAATCGCTTGCAGCACAATCCAACGGTCAAAGCGGAAATTAGACAAAAGGGGTTCAAAGAGGGGATTCCTGCGGGGTTTATGACCTATCCCGTGTTTCAGGCTGCCGATATTACTGCCTTCCATGCCGATCTGGTTCCTGTCGGTGAAGATCAAAGGCCCATGATTGAGCAGACAAATGAAATTGTCCGTTCATTCAACCGCATCTACAAGTGCGATGTATTAAAAGAAGTCGAGGCTCATGTTCCGAAAATAGCTCGCCTTCCCGGCATTGACGGTTCGAATAAAATGAGTAAGACCCTAGGCAATGCAATTTATCTATCCGAAGATCCCGACTCGGTAGTGAAAAAGATCAAAAAAATGACGAGCGATCCCAATCACGTCAATATTGAAGATCCGGGTCAGGTGGAAGGAAATCCTGTCTTTATTTATCTCGATTGTTTTTGTTCCGATATTGAGAGGCTCGATGAATTGAAGGCGCATTATGCGCGAGGTGGCCTTGGCGATGGAGTGCTAAAAAAATATCTTGCTGAAGTTCTTGTTGAGTTTCTAAAACCGATTCAACGCAAAAGAGCTGAAATTGAAAAAAATAAAGGCGACGTTCTTAAAATCCTCAAAAAGGGGACTGAAGTAGCGCGAGAAAAAGCTGCGGATACGTTAAAAAGAGTTAAGCAGGTCATGCACCTCGACTATTTTGCTTGAGCGGAGGCTTAAACCATCAAAAAAATTCCCTATTCAGGATGTGAAGCTTCTTGATCTTCTTCGATTTCGTGGTTGAGGTCTTCTTCTCTTTCATCTTCATCGGGAGTTCTGCTTTCAAAAAGTTCTTTTCCCAGAAGATAAATGGCTGAAACGATGAGAACAACCGGGAGTAGGATTTCCCATGAAACATTGAAGTGGGCGGTGATAAAGACACCCACGAAAACAAAAAGAGAGATAAACATATCATAATAACGGCCAAGTAGAGCTTGTCTCACGGCAAGGGGAATCCCTATGGCAAGCATAATGCCCGGCCACCACGATTTAAAATAGACAATGAATGCAAGTCCAAAGAGAAATAGAGCAGAAGAGATCGCCTTAGCTCGTCTTTTTGAAGTGAAAGGGTGAGTCATCATATTTCTCCTACTTAAGAGTATGTAAATTAAATTCTGTTAAACCTTTCATTTGTGCGAGATGGGTGAGGGGAAAAAAATCACTTAAAATTTGGGTGGCTTTTTCTCCATTGCGGGCAAGGTAGTTTGCGCTAAATAAGCATAAGCCGGCTCCAAGTCCTTCTCCATAGCCTTCAAATAAAATCGTGTTTTGCTCGAGTGTAATTGTAAAATCATTACTTTTTAATTGGTCTTCACCGAGTTTTTTTTGCAGTGCAAGCAAGCTAATGTCTTTTGTTTGATTCTTGCCTTTGACTCGAAGGGCATAAACGCGACTAGAGGCATTATCGACAAATAGATCAATCCCCGTAATTTGATCGATTTGCATTAGATTTGCTAAATCATCCCGATGCATTTTAAATCCCCAAGAAGAGGCCATACGGTTTTTACGGGCGATGGGAGATTCAACTCCTTCAGGGGAAGAGGCCTCTTTTCGGTAAATTCCCTTATAACTTGCGGTGCGTCCGGCAGAATTTTTGGTAACTTCTGCGGGGAAAGCCCCCCCTTTATATGTCATGATGACGTATTTTGTCGCATCGACGGAGAGATCGATTTCTGAAGAGAGTTTTGTCATGACTGTGCCGAAATAATTTTCCTCAATCCCATCGACATGCCAAAGGCAATCCATGTTTTTAGTGGCAAGAAAGTAGGCTTTTGTTCTCTCGGTAATAGCAAGGGCTTCTAATGCCGGGAAGGAGATCATTTCATCTGCAAAACGAGAGGCAAGGCGGGATTTAATGTAGAGTTCGATATCCGTGTCGTTGATGAAATATAAAATGTCATCGATATAATGGACTTCAAGCGATCCGAAAAATTCGGTGCCATTCACGAGAAAGGTCGTAGCCGGATCTTTGGGTACAATACGCAATTGATAAGTGTGATCGAAGGAATTTCCCCACTTCATTCCCATTTTTTGAGGAAATAAGAAATGGCGTTTTTCTGACGAGGATGTGTAAAGAGTTTTACCGGTTTTTAAATCAAAAATGGAAAACCCCTCTTTGATTTCAATTAAAGCTCCTTCAGAGTTTTGTAGTACGAGAACTTTAATAGATGCCGGCTTCTCATTGGTATGCTCGTCGGTTTTTTCAGCAAATGCACTGAATATAAGGGTCATATTTAATATGGTAAACACTCTACAAAGAGAATTGCGCAATTGTATCATTGATTTATCCTAACAAATTTATTTGCGTATCATTCCCAGGTGCCTGTAAGCGAGTGGTGTGGCTTCTCGGCCACGAAGAGTGCGCTTAATAAACCCCTGCATCAATAAATAGGGCTCATAGACATCGCTAATTGTTTGCATCTCTTCACCAACAGCAGCCGATAGGGTTTTTATCCCAACGGGGCCACCATTATAATGCTCGATCATTACCTGGAGAATTTTCTTGTCCATTTCATCTAAACCTTTATGATCAATGGCTAACATATCAAGCGCTTTTTTGACAGCAATTTTATCAGCCCGGCCTTGGTTTTTAATTTGGGCATAATCGCGAACCCATTTGAGAAGATTGTTGGCGATACGGGGTGTTCCCCGCGATCTTCCTGAGATTTCAATGGCTCCTTCCTCTTCAATATTGAGGTTGAGGATGCGGCTTGAGCGGCAAATAATTTCTTTGAGTTCAAGGGGGGTATAATAGTCAAGGCGTGCAACGAAGTTAAAGCGCGAGCGCAGAGGAGAGCTTAAAAGGCCAACACGCGTGGTAGCGCCAATAAGAGTAAAGGGATTTAGCGTGACGCGGACACTGCGCGCATTTGTTCCTGAATCGATCAGTAAATCGAGGGAGTAATTTTCAAGGGCGGGATAAAGGTATTCTTCAATATTGCGCGATAAGGCGTGAATCTCATCGATAAAGATGATATCGCCTTCTTGTAGATTTGTTAAAAGACCCGCTAGGTCACCGGCTTTTTCAAGGGCAGGGCCGGAAGTAATGACAAGATGTGTTCCCATTTCTTTTGCTAAAATATTAGCAAGCGTTGTTTTACCAAGTCCCGGCGGACCATAGAAAAGAGTATGCCCAAGGTGTTCATTGCGCTCTTTGGCGGCGCGGACAAATACGTCGAGACGCTCTTTTACTTGTGAGTGGCCGATAAACTCATTGAGGTATGAGGGTCTCAGCTGAGAATCAAATTGTTGATCTCTTTCGTTAAATTCTGCAATAGAGTGTTCTTGGGAATCCATTATAAGTACTCTTTTTTGGGATAAATCTGATCAAAATAAGCTCGAGGCTTTTGCAATTAAACAATAGTGTTTAATTGCAAAAATCCGCCGGCTTATTTTGATCATCTTTTCCCGCCTGACGATCTGTAAAAGTTCAGAGTGACTCACTCAAGTCTACCCTGAACTTTTACAGACCATCAGACAGAAAAACCTGATTAAAATAAGCTCGAGGCTTTTGCAATTAAACACTAGCAGGAAAACAGTTTTTTCGATAGCCTTATCGAGATAATGAAGTGAGTTATTAAAAAAATCCCCTCCATGAAATAGAGGAGATTTTTTGACGGGTTCAAGGAATATTGGCTATCAATGGCTGCCGCTTGAGCTCCCGGCCGAAGCAGGGGGATTGGCCAGCTTGGCCTCCGTTCATTAAAGGAGTGAAAATGAGTATTCAGTCAGATAAATGGATTAAAAAAATGGCGCTTGAGCATGGGATGATCGAGCCGTTCTGTGAGGAGCTGGTTCGCGAAGTCAATGGCGCGCGCGTTGTTAGTTTTGGGCTCTCTTCTTATGGGTATGATTTGCGTGTTGGGAACCAATTTAAGGTGTTTACCAATGTGTATAATTCAATTGTTGATCCCAAAGCGTTTAAAGAAAACTCGTTTGTTGATATTGAAGGAGATGAATGTATTATTCCTCCTAATTCATTTGCTTTAGCAGTGAGTGTTGAGTATTTTCGCATTCCCCGTGATGTTCTCACAATGTGTATTGGAAAGTCGACGTATGCCCGTTGTGGTATTATTGTCAATGTAACCCCTTTTGAACCTGAATGGGAGGGTTATGTGACATTGGAGATTTCAAATACGACGCCGCTTCCCGCTAAAGTCTATGCAAATGAAGGGCTTGCCCAGGTTCTTTTTTTCAAGGCGCAAGAGGCTTGTCTCACCTCCTACAAAGATCGTGCGGGAAAATACATGATGCAAGAGAGGCGAATCGTTACTCCGAGAATGTAGTTTCTTGTGAATAATACTTCAATTCCCTATTCTTATACTTTGTGAATCAATTCATAGCTTATGTAAGTTATGATATCTCGTATTGAGATAGATCAGAAGTCAGCGAGAAAATGCCAACTATTGAAGAGGTAAAAATATGAATCACATCATGATCGCCGGTCATTTGGGAAATGATCCAGAAGTACGCTTTACATCCGGTGGAGCCAAAGTGACTGCATTTCGAGTTGCAGGGAATGTTCGCCGTGGTGGCAAAGATGAGACAATTTGGTGGAGAGTCACTGTCTGGGGTGAGCAATTTGATAAGATGATTTCTTATCTTAAAAAAGGTAGCCCTGTTATCGTCCATGGCGAATTATCAAAGCCGGAAATCTTTAAAGACAAAGAGGGAAATCCGCAGGTATCACTGAATGTGACGGCGCAAACGCTCTCTTTTAGTCCGTTTGGTCGAGGAGATCGCAACCAAGAGGGTGGATCAACAAACCAAAATTTTTCTAGAGCACCTGTGCAGAGCCATCATCAAGAAACGAATCATGGCAATACATCTGATATGAATTATTCTTACTATGACCAGCCCGAGCAGGGACAAGGTCAGCAAGACATGGCCCATACATTTTCGGATGATGACATCCCTTTCTAAGAAGCTATTTATATCGCTCGTGATTCAAGAGTTGGAATTTTTAGAAGCCGGCTCCCCGCTTGGTCGATTTGACCTCGCCTCTGCCTATTGTCAATAGCGCAGCGGCTCGGGTCAAAAGGCCTTCGGCCTGATCGACCATCGGCGCGCCGGCTTCTAAAAATTCCAACTCTTGAATCACTCCCGGTATAAAAGAATGTCATCCAAGATTTTAAATAGGTTCTAAAATGAGCGGCTCATTGATTCATTTAAGGGTTGATAAGGAAAATGTCTCTTTGGTTGCTTTTTTGCATATGACGCAGCTCGCTACATATTCAAAAAAAGAGATTAAAAGGGCTTTAGAAAAAAAAGCCTGCCGAGTCAACGGTCATATTGAGACCTTTGCTTCTAGGGTTCTCAAGGTAGGCGATCGAGTGACTTTTGATCTCAATCGCCTGAATAAAAAGCCACTTGAAGTTCTTTTTGAAGATGAAGATCTGATTGCTATAGATAAACCTCCTTTTTGGGTTGTCGATCCTATGAATATTCATCGTTCATTAGGCGCCCCATATCACATGGTTCATCGATTAGATAAGGAAACAACCGGGGTTCTTCTCCTCGCTAAAAAAGAAGAGGTCAAACAGGCTCTAGAAGGGCTTTTCTTTAACCGTCAAATGAATAAGACATATGTGACGCTTGTCCAAGGTGATCTAAAAAAAGAGGCCGGGGTTATAGAGGGAGAAATCGATATTCTAACGCAGTCGGGCGGAAGTAAAGTCATGGGACTCAGGCAATCTGAGACCTCTAAATCGGCAAAAACTGAATATCGAGTGATCCATCAAAAGAGAGATATTGCTTTATTAGAGTGTTATCCTCATACGGGAAGAACACATCAAATTCGAGTCCACCTTACTTCCATAGGTCTTTCCATTTTGGGGGATAGTCAATATGGCAGTGCCAAGCAGATGGCATCGCGCATGATGCTTCATGCGGCAAGCTTAAAATTTATACATCCTATCAAAAATGAGATGATTCACATTCAATCGGCTCTTCCACTTGACTTTACCCACGCGATGCACCGCTGGGGGATTGAGGTATGAAGGTCTTAATTGTTAAAATGTCTTCAATAGGGGATATTTTACAGACTTTTTTTGCCGTAGATTATATTAAAAAGAAGCATCCCGGAGCTATTGTCCACTGGCTCTGCGATACGAGGTTTAAAGATATTGTTGAAAGTCATCCTCATGTTGACAGTGTAATTGATGTCGATACCAAGCATTTAAGAAATACCTCATTCAAAAAGATCCTTAAAGACATTGCTCGACTTAAGTCTTTAAAGTATGATCTTCTTTTCGATTTGCAGGGGAATATTAAATCCTCCATTATTTCTTTATTTATTCAGGCTCCAATCAAAGCGGGGTATGAATTTCGCTCTGCTCCGGAATGGCCTCATGCCCTTACCATGACTCATCGTTATCCGGTGCAAAAGGATGAGCCTATTGTGCATCAGTATCTTTCTATCTTACAGCAATATTTCAAAGATCGAGAGGAGTATGTTTTTCCCAAAATACGTCTTAATTTATCGCAATCCGATATTGATTTTTTGTCTCAAACAAGGATAGAAATCCCCATCAATTGTCTAATGATTTGCTTTGGCTCAAATTGGAAAAATAAACGGATGAAAAAAAGACATTTGATTGCCCTCCTCAAATCCATTGCAAAAGAATATCAGGTTCATTTTATCTTCATTTATAAAAGTGAAGAAGAAAAACTACTGGCTAAGCAGTTAGGGCTTATTTTTAGCTCTCAGGCCCAAGTTGTTGGAAATCTATCCATTCCACTTTGGCAATATTTAATGTCAAAATGCCGGGGTGTCATCAGCATGGATTCTGCAGCACTTCATCTCGCTGCCCATCTTCGATTAAAAACATTTGCTTTTTTTGGTCCGTCCAATGCCCAAATTTATAATCCTCTTGGGAAAGAGCATATGGCATATCAAGGACCTTGTCCTTACCAAGTGCAATTTGTGAAGCGGTGCCCTTTTTTGCGCACATGTGAAACGGGGGATTGTATGCATTCGATTGATCTGGATTTAGCCTTTGTTCAAATCAAACGTTGGCTTAACTAATCTATACCGCTCGTCATTCAAGAGTTGTTTTTTTTGTCGCCGGCATCCCCGCTTGGTCGATTTACCTCACCTCTGCCTATTGTCAATAGCGCGCCCTTTCGGTAAAGGGCCTTCGGCCCGATCGACCATCGCTATAGCCGGCTTCTAAAAATTCCAACTCTTGAATCACTCCCGGTATATACTGCTTGTGTGATTCGGGTGAGCGGGTTAGCGCGTCGATCTAGTCCGGCATCGATGGCTTCGCGCTCTTCAATCATACATTCGAAGATAGAAGAGTCTGAGCAACGGGCCTCGATTGCGCGTACTTTGACTGCAGATAAATGCATTGATTCTTGCAAGTATTGGGTTCCCTTGTGAATCATTGCGCTTACGCTTGCCGGATTGAGAAACATCTTTAGGGAGCGTTGAATGCTTGATTCGATCATAGGTGAAACTTGTGAGACTGCCCCATCTGACAGGGATTTTCCAATTCCGGTGATTGCTGAGCTTACCCAAGTTGGAATGAATCCGGATAGTGTTGAGCTAATGCTCTCATGAGTAGATACGGCACACTCCGGAAGATAGCTTGACATTTTAGAAACCGTTGAGGCAGCTATTTTAGGAGCTAAGTTTTTTAGAGTATTTGGTAGTGTTTCTCGATAAAATTTATCGTGCTGTCTACGCATATCAATACGTGCGGCATCATCGCCATATTGATCATCCCATGTATCGAACATATCGGAAACAGTCTTTAAAATAGGCTTCTCTACCGATTCTAAATACTCGGAGCGGTGACTAATATGAGAAACAACTGATTGGGCAATAGCCGTTGCAATGAATTCCTTATATCGACAAATAAGTGACCAAATTCCGGCATCCATCCATCCGGAATCAGATTTTAATGTGTCTAACATTTGGTCTAAAAGTAGCATGACTTGATCGATAACGGGTTGTAATTCCTTAAGGGAATGAGCAGGGGGTTCAATCGCTGTTGCGTCGGATGGGCTATCAGAGCCGGATTCCGATTCTAGAGAGGGTGTCAATACTTGATTAAGCAATTCATAAATAGGGCCGTGAAGACCATTTTTATTCGATATCGATTGAGTGAGCGTCATAAAAATGGAGCTCATGATGGTCACAAGATTTTCTTTTAAAAATTGTTTTAAAAGGAAGTTAATCACGAGGTTTTGGATAGGTGCCTCTACGAGCTGATAGTAATAGGCAATCGTAGAAAAGATGACGGCAATAAAATTTCTAATGAATGCAACAATGGGTTGAGCGCCTTCCGGTGCGGCAAAGTAGGCGTAAACAGATTGTGCAATGACCTTAGGAGGGGTTGAAAATTGAATATTCTTTGAAAGAAAGCGATTTAAAAAGGTTTCGCAGAGATTTTTATAGAGCGCATTTGTTTTCTCTTTGACAAGAGGTCCTAAAGTTTCATCTCTAGGGACAGAGTTAACTTGTTCTTCAGTTAGGTTGAGCCCAAAGATATCCATTGCTTCTTGAAAGAGAGATGTTTTAGAGATTTCTTCTTCATATCTCAAATCAAACTCTTCCTTGAGTTCAGATAAATCCTTGTCATTTTCCTCAGCAAAATCACTTAGAACCAAGACGATTTGTTTATCCCAAATTGTAGTGCGGATATGATCGTATGCTTTGGAGGGGTCTTCAGCGGAGCCGGCTGCCTGAGCGACTGTCGCTAAATGAACTTGCTCTTTGATGATGCGTCTTTCGATATGCTGATAGTGCGTTTCGGTAATGGATTTAAGAGAATCGTATTGTTTCAGCGCAAGTTCGATGAATTGTGCGTCTGAGAGGTCTTCAACGCTATCAGGCAATTTAATCGGATTTTTTGCCGTGGTATTTCTGGCGAGAAGTGTGAGTTTAAGTGAATTGAATTGTCTATGGTCTCGATATGCGCTGAGATCACCGGCTTTACCAAGCAAATGATCAATAGCAATAGAGTTAAAGATTTCCCATTCTCCGTGGGAAATCCCCCATTTCTGTGCAATACTTTTACGCATTGCCATGGGTAATACGGTTTTTGATCGATCGCTCAAGTAGCGGTTGATAATCTCTTCTGAAAAGCCTTGGTCCTGTAAAATATTTTTTGCTGCTTGAGAATAATGGCTATCTAAATCAGGCAGTTCTGATTTTGCCGCATCATATAAAAAATCATCCGGATCATGTGATTGTGTTAAAATATGGAGGATCGTTTCTCCAATTTTTCTTTTTTCTGCAAAATGACAAGTATCGGTTTTTTTCAGCTGACTTTTATCGAGTTTTTCAATCTGGGTAAATGATGATAAAACAGGGATAAAAAGATCATTTAAGGATTCAAATAAGCGGGCTCCAATTTGTGTGTCTGAGCCGCGCAAGAATTCTTCTATAATATCTTTTTTGATGAGGGCGTGGTAAAACTCAGAGCCGACGAGATCCATTGCCGTTAAGCAGTAATTAAAAAAGGGTTCTAAAACAGCAATGATAATGGGTCTTATAAAAGGAGAAATATGAGGGCTATTTTGAATGGCGCGTTTTAAATTACCGACAAAAGATTCGGGATGGAGGGGATCAAAGACACTGGGTTTTTCTTTTGATCCGGCAAAAGCAGGTGCTCCGTTAACCAAATCCATATTTTCATCCATGAATCCAACCATAATAGAAGCGGCAAAGTAGACGATCAGCGCTGTGAGACGGTATTTTACTTTGTAAAGGGCATCAGCTCGATCAGTTGTATTTGTAGCGATGGGAGAGAGGGGGATGTCGAGAGGGCGTGCGCGTGCTGAAAGTGAAGGCGCATCGCTCTTAGATTCTCCTAAAAAGGGAATAGCATCTATAGCTGCTCGAGAGGAAGGTGGCATGGCGCCGACACTTTCGCTCATTGGGAGGGGCGCTAGTGGATTGAGGGATAGAAAAGAAAGCATATATTTATATTATTATTTATTTATCATTTAAATATTCTACAATAAATTGGATTTAATTTAAAGTGGTATTTGGTATTACTCTTTAAAGCACAGTGACTTAGGGTAGGTGTAGGCTGTTGATAGTAAGATGTTTGCGAACGAAAATAATAATAAATAGTTTAATTTGACTCCGAAGGTCCCTAGATATTTGTTTTTGTGGACTGGTTAATTAAATTTGTTTTAACCTAAAATTGATCATCCCAAAATAAATATAAAAAAATTTTGACAGCCCAAAGTGCTGAATATCATAAGAAGTTATGACAAAACAAATTTTTATTACAATTTCTTTATTCTTTACATGTTCCATGCTGTTAGCAGAGACAACGGGTTTGAAGCCGCCAAATACGGAATTTTATTATGATATTGAGGGGGAAATGCTCTGGATGAAGCGTTCCAAGCTCAATACGGTAAGTCTTGTCGATTATGATGGATATTTTGGTGAAATCGGGACCAAACAGGTCGGAACACAAACCCTTGTACACGACTTAGACAAGCAATTTGTAGGAAGAATTACGGCCATTATTAAACCCAATCAAAAAAATTTAATGGAAGGGCGTTTTACAACTCCCGCACACTTTGTTTCAGATGTTTATATCGAAGACAACCAAGAGACCAATATCGATGCAAATATAGCCCTTGGCTATTATTTAAATGCCAATACTTCAAATCCCCTTCCAACACCATTGATTGACTTTGACAATACCGATTATGTCGATGCAAACAAGGCGCATCTTCACTATGAAACAAATATGTATACGATGGAAGGGAATTATTGGACCTATGTCACCCCTCCCCGTATTAATTATTTTGCCGTCGCTTATGGTTTTGGGCTTCGTTTTATTAATGTGCATGAAATTTTTAGAGAGACTTTTTACCAAACTCAGGCAAGCAGCTTTTTTAGAGTTCAAACAGATAATCAGATGTGGGGGGCCCAAGTGCTAGGTCGTCTCGAGGTTAATCCATATAGCTTTATGACATGGGGAATTCGGGCGACGGGGGCTGTCTTAGGTAACAATATTAGTATGGTTAATCACGTCACGGATCACAATGGAACGACAGATCTTAAATATCAAAGTTTACATGAGCTCTATTATGGATATTTAGGCGAGGTGGAAACGTACTTGACGGGCTATTTTTTGAAGAGATTCAATTGGAGGCTCGGTTTAGACGGTATTTTGCTTAGAGGCGCTGCTCTTGCCCCACCGAACATCAATTTAACGACAAAAATCACCCCCATTGATAAAGACGTCAATATCATCTTTTTATCGTGGACAGTAGGGCTGGGCTGGGATTTTTGATGAAAAAAAAGTCGGAGAGCACTGAGGACATGAAGCCTTATCTTTAAGGCTGCTACCTTCCGGTCCTGACCTGATTCGGATTGCGTCACCCCTAAGGTCCCCGACAAGTCACTATTATGGCATAAAGATCATAGCCTTCGCAAGAAATAAATTTATTACTCACCTTACGCAAAAATGAGGGTTCAGAGAGCGAGCGAGGCAAAGCCGGATCAAAACGAAGTGGTCCGAATGAGGAGGGCATAGCCAAAGTGCTATGTCCGACGAGGGAGGATTGATATGGCAAAGCCGTAGCCGCTCTATAACCCTTCATTTTTGCGTAAGGTGAGTTATTTACCTCGACTTGGGAAGATAGCGAGCCGTCAATGATTGAGGGCAATCATAAAGGCCTTTGAGAGAGCCTTGATAAAGAACTTCCCCTCCATAGGCTCCGGCATCGGGGCCAAGATCAATAATATGAGATGCGGATGCAATGAGATCGACATTGTGCTCGGCAATGACGATTGTTGCCTTTTTTTCTAAAATTTTTTCAAAGACAAGCAGTAACTTTGAGATGTCTTCAAAATGAAGTCCGGTTGTGGGTTCATCGAGAAGAATGAGCGTTTTAGAGTGAATGGATTTAGAGAGCTCCTTGGCAAGGCGAAGCCTCTGAGCTTCTCCACCCGATAAAGTTTGAACTTCTTGGCCGAGTTTAAGGTAGCCGAGTCCAATAGCGATAAGGGTTTCAAGCCCCTGCTGAAATTTGGGAATAGGAGGTAGAAACTCAATCACTTCTTCGATTGTAAGTTTTAAAATTTCCCCTAAGTTTTTTCCTTTATATTCGACTTTCAAGCTGAGGGGGTTAAGGCGGTTTCCATTGCAGTCAGGGCAGATCATTTTGACGGCCGGCAGGTATTTGAGATCTATTGTTTTAACGCCGAGTCCCCAGCACTTACGGCACATACCTTTAAGATGGTTAAAACTAAAGTTTTTGGCTTGTAAGCCACGAATTTTTGCTTCGGGCAGGGACGCAAAAAATCCTCTAAGGGGGGTGAGAAGATCGACGTAAGTGGATACATCGGAACGAATCGTTTGGCCAATGGGGTTTTGATCGACAACGAGGAGTTTGGATAGAGCATCAATGCCTTTAAGCATCCCATAGGGACTATCAATTTGATCCTCTTTTAGGCGCATCTGCAAGGCTTTTGCAAGCAGGGGTTTAATGACCTGATGCATCAGAGAAGATTTGCCTGATCCGGAAACGCCCGTGATACAAGTGAGTGATCCAAGGGGGATTTCGACATTGATATTTTTTAGATTGTTGATATGAGCATTGACAACGTTTAATTTTCTTGAAGAGCGTACTGAAAGTGGGATATGTAAAACTTGTTTTCGCCCGCTTAAGTAAGCTCCGGTGAGTGAATGAGGGTCGTTTTTAATCTCTTCAAGAGAACCTTCTGAGGTAATATTTCCACCGAGCCGCCCGGCTCCGGGTCCAAAATCAATCACTTTATCGGCAATTTGAAGCGTCATCGGATCATGTTCAACGAGAAGAAGCGTATTCCCCAGATCGCGTAAGTGAAGAAGGGTTTCATTGAGAAGATGATTGTTATGGGGATGAAGGCCAATCGTTGGTTCGTCAATAACATAAATGCAACCCGATAACGAGGAGCCGAGCTGGCGCGTTAATTTAATGCGCTGCATTTCACCACCACTGAGAGTAGGGGCTGACCGGTCGAGCGAGAGATAACCGAGGCCAATTCTTGAAAGGAAATGAAGGCGTGAGAGAATTTGATCCATCACATCGCTCATTGCTTTTGGTGATTTGAGCATCAAGTTTTGTAAAAAAAGAGTGGCCGAATCGGTTTCCATTGCAGTCAATTCATGCATTTTTTTGCCATTGAGCTTGACATGAGAAGCTAGGGGATTGAGCCTTGAGCCTCTACAAGAAGGGCAGGTATATGACTGCATGAGTGGAATTAAAGATGTTTTAAGATCACTGCGAGCGATTTTTGCAGAGCGCTCTAATGCTTTTTCAATACCTATCCATTTAAAATGGCTATTGCGCACTTTAACCGGATGGGAATCTCCTTTGAAAATGATATTCAGTTGTTTGGGATTTAAATTTTCAAGCGGTTCATCGGGATCGATTTTAAGCTGATAGAGAAGCGCCGTAAAGATTTGAAAGGGGAATTTCGTCCCATGATCTTTCCAAAGACAAGCGAGTAGCTCATAACTTGAAAAGCCCATCAAATGTTGATGCTCAGTTAAATTGGATCCCCAAATTGTTCCAATTCCCTGACAATCAAGACACATTCCCTCTGATGAATTAAATGAAAACGTATGCGGTGTGATATCGGGATATGACTCTCCTGTGCTTTCCACCGCAAAAGATAAGTTAAATAGTATATCGCCTTCGGGTAGAGAAGCGATCACTTTTTGGTTTCCGATATGTGCAGCCGTTTCAATTGTTTCAATCAGTCGATTGTAGATCCCCTCTTTAATAACAATGCGGTCAATAACGATTTGGAGTGTGTTTTTTAATTGAGGGCGGTAATGGATTTCTTCATCGAGGGAGAACACATCGCCATTCAACCGAATGCGTAAAAAGCCCAATTTTTTATAGCGCTCAATCTCGTCTTGGAAAGATTTCCCGCTGGGCAATTCCACAGGGGAGAGGATTTGTACTTTTGTTTTGGCCGGTAAGCTGAGAAGATGATTTGCAACATATTCTTTTGTAATGGCTTTAATTTCTTCGCCTGTTTTAGGGCAATATGCAATGCCTTCTTTAGCATAAAGAAGGCGCAAATAGTCATAAATTTCCGTCATCGTTCCCACAGTTGAGCGGGGATTACCGGTATGTTTAGATTGTTCCAAAGCAATGCTGACAGCAAGTCCATCGATTTTCTCTACCTTGGGTTTAGGCATCATTGGAACAAGCGCCCTTGCAAATGAGGAGAGCGATTCGATATAGCGTCTTTGTCCTTCGGCATAGATAGTATCAAAAGCAAAAGAGCTTTTCCCCGAACCCGAAGGTCCCGTACAGACAGTGATTTGATTGTGGGGAATTTGAGTGCTTACTTTCTTGAGGTTATTTTGTTCGGCATCAACTACTGTTAAAAAATGGATAGGTTCTTTGTGCGTTGGGTTTCGAATATAGTCGGCGAGTTGTGAGCGATTCAATTCAATTGATTTTCTTAGATGAATTGCAGTCTCATTTTTCTCTTGTTTCAAAAGTTGATCGTATGGGCCGCTATAGAGGAGTTGTCCTCCTTGGCTTCCCCCTTCCGGACCAAGATCGATCACATAATCACACGCTTTGATAAAGTCGATATTGTGTTCAATAACGCATACGGTATTTTTATGCTCGACAAGCCGCTGCAAAATTTTGAGAAGTCGATCGATATCTTCAAAGTGAAGTCCTGTCGTTGGCTCATCTAGAATATAAAATGTCTTGCCCGTATCAGGTCTTGAAAGTTCTTTAGCCAGTTTAATTCTCTGAGCCTCTCCACCACTTAGAGTTGTGGAAGGTTGTCCGAGCTTCATGTAGTCAAGCCCAACTTCAGATAATAAAGAGAGTTTGGAAAAAATAGGGGGAATATCTTCAAAAAAGGAAAGGGCTTCTTCAACACTCATGTTGAGGACATCGTAGATCGACTTGCCCTTATAGAGGATTGAAAGCGTTTTGGGATCAAACTGCCTTCCTAGGCAGCCCGGGCAAGTCACCATTTGATCTTCCATAAAATCCATATCGATTTTAATCATTCCCATACCGAGGCAATGAGGACAGGAACCCTCTTTGACATTGAAGCTAAAGCGCCCTACCTTAAATCCGTAAGCGCGGCTTTCAGGGAGCTTGGCATAGAGTTCCCGAATATCGTCAAAGAGTTTAATATAGGTTGCGGGATTGGATCTCGATGTACGGCCAATGGGTGTTTGATCGATTGCAATCACTTTATCAATGGCCTCAATATTGTGAATCGATGCGTGTTTGCCAACATCAACCTTACTTTTATGAAGTTTTCTCTGCAGAGCCGGAAAAAGAGTTTGTGAAATCAATGATGATTTCCCCGATCCGGAAACACCGGTGACGGCAAAAAGAGTCTCTAAGGGAAAATGGACATCAATTTTTTTTAGATTATGATGCTCAGCCCCCTTCAAGGTTAGAAAGGTTTTTGTTTTTCTCTTTTTTTTAGGGATATGAATTGTTTTTTTTCCCGTGAGATATTGCCCTGTTAGAGAGTCATTGGATTGAATGAGATCAACAAGCGTTCCGCAAACTAAAATGTCGCCGCCACGCACCCCGGCGCCGGGACCAACATCAACAATAATATCTGCAGCTAAAATCATCTCTTCATCATGTTCAACGACAATAATAGTATTGCCTTGATCTTTAAGCGCGATGAGGGATTGGATCAGTTTTTCATTGTCGCGTGGATGAAGCCCAATGGAAGGCTCATCAAGAATATAAGTGGCGCCAACGAGCGATGATCCGATTTGCGAAGCAAGCCGTACGCGTTGAGATTCACCTCCCGATAAAGTGGGCGCTGTTCTCGATAGAGATAAATAGTGGAGTCCCACATGCATTAAGAATTCAAGGCGGCGTGTAATCTCTTGAAGCAATCCCTTCGCTATAAATAGTTCTTTTTCACTCAATTGAAGAGCGTTAAAAAAATCTAAAGCAGAGGCTATGTCGAGTTCTGTGATTTCAGACACTGTTTTATTGCCAACACGCGTGTGAGAGGGATAGGGTTTGATTTTAGAGCCATGGCATGCCGGGCAAGTTCCCATTGTCATCATAGCTTCCATAGAAGAGCGGTATTTATCTGATTTTGCCTCCATGTAGCGCTTTTTAGCTTCTGCAAGAACACCGTTAAAATGGACATACTCAATCCATCGATTCCTTTTTACCGGATGATAAAATTGCATTTGAGTCCATTTTTTATTGATCCCATAGAGGTAAGCTTCTTGTCCTTCTTTAGGAAGCTTTTTGAAAGGGGTTTTAATACTGAAGTTGTAAATTTTTGCTAAGTTGTTATAAACATTGCCCCAGTAAATTGTTTGATAAGAGCCGGCAAGAGAAAAGCAGTCTTCGGCAATACTCAAGTCGGGATCAAGACATTTATCTAAATCAAATTCAAAGGATTGGCCAAGCCCTTCACATTCAGGGCACATGCCGCTTGGGTGATTGAATGAGAAATCATGGGGATAGAGTGGGGGATAAGACTGCTTTGACTTAGGAGAATAAGCAAACGTCGAAAAGAGTTCAATTTCACGTGTTTTAAGGGTATAAATTGAGACAATTCCCTTTGAAAACTCAAGGGCTGCAGAGACACTTTCAGTGAGGCGTTGTTTATCTTCTTTTCTCACTTTGAGTCGATCAAAGACGATATCAATGGTGTGGGAAACATTTTTATCGAGATCGATCGGATCGGAAAGATCCATCATTTCTTGATCAATCAAAACTCTTGAGTAGCCTTTTCTTCTCAACTCATTAAAATCTTCTTGGAAACTCCCTTTTTTATCTTTGACATAGGAGGCGAGAACGTAAATTTGTTCATCGAGTTGAGTTGCTAAAAGTGAATCAATAATTTCGGTGAGTGTTTGAGATACGACTTTTTCTTTCGAAATAGGACAGTAGTTGATACCGATTTTGGAAAAAAGGACTCGAATAAAGTCATAAATTTCAGTCATTGTTCCGACAGTGGATCGGGGGTTTTTCCCTGCCGTTTTTTGCTCAATGGCAATAGTTGGGGTGAGGCCTTCAATCAGGGCCGCATCCGGCTTTGAAAATGAGGAGAGACGGCGCTTAATGTGTGTAGAGAGGGATTCGAGGTAGCGGCGTTGGCCTTCAACATAGATCGTATCAAAAGCTAAAGAAGACTTTCCCGATCCTGAAACGCCTGTGAAGACAATCAGCTTATTCTTATCGATTGTTAAATCGATTCCCTTTAAATTATGTGTTGAAGCTTCTTTAATTCGGATCGAAGTCGATCTAAAGGGGTTTTGGGGCGCTAAGCTACGAGTAGAAAGAGGGGGCTTTTGATTCATTTTATTTGGGAGTTTTTTGATAAATGATTATAATCGCTTCTCCAAACTCTTTGCAATACTCTTTTTAATAAGGAATAGAGATGGCTACATCATCAGATTTTGCTGCTTTTGATAGAACAACCCAATTGCGTTTGATCGCCAATACGCTGCAAGGCGTATCAGACGATGCGATTCTATCCTATGATGAAAAAGGGCGTCTCGATGTCCGGTTTTCATATACGAGCTATTTGCTTCCATCTCTTTTTTATCCTATTCTAACCAATCATCAAGAAATCGAGCTGAATGAAAAAATTAGAAAAGTGATGCAAGGGATTTTTGGTATAGCCATCACAAATAGAATATGGGGGGATTATTCAGGGCAATCGCCTTTAACGGTCCGATCGGTCAAAGAATTGCTCGTTGCGATAGCCATGCCCTGCGAAGATGATTTAGAGTGGATTTTTGATCAAAATAAAACAAAAAATTTTGAGTCTACAGGTCGAAAGTTTTCTGATTGTGTCTTTAAAGAGCTAAGGAATGAGGAATATAATGAGTTGATTGATTTACTTGATCCTTTATCTCGTGAAGAGACCTTTTGTTTTGGTCAATCGATATTTCCGGCTCATTCAGAAGGATATGGTGCAACACATGAAGGGAGAGAAAGACTCGTTTCCGTTATCAAATTATTGGCTGAAACCAAGCTATCTATGCCCCGTACTGAAGAAGCTTTAACTCCGGCTTTCACTTCAGGTGAAGAGCAACCATTAGAAGCCGCGCTTGACTCACTTTCTGAAGAGGCTTTTTTTGATACGTTTTTAAAGCGCTGCATTGGTCGTGATACCCCCAAGAAAACGGTGTATCGAACGCCGTATGGTATTTATAGTTTAAAAGGAAAAAAAACAGATGGCGGCTGTAAAGTTATGTTTCTTTCTCCGATGGATAAGGAATCGACATCCCAATCCATTGTTGTTTTTTTACCAACGCAGCTTGATATGACCTCTTTTCGACAAAATTTATATGAGCATATCGGAGCAAGAGCAGTTTTTGATATTCAAAAGGAATTTGCCGATTTATGCGATGGGTATGGTATCACTAAAGACAGGCCCGCTATTTTTGCAGGCTATAGTCTAGGCGGAATCCAGGCGTACTTATTGGGGCATTTTGAAGAGGGACGGTGCAGCCGGTGGTTTATGACGTCTAACCCCGGTCTTGATAAAAGTTGGGATAAGCAAATCATTCATAAACATATTCAGGATTTGTGGGCCGATAAAAAAACTTCAACTTTGTCGATGTGTGTTCTTACTGATGATAATATCCCAAATTATGGAGAAGTTAAGCCTTTCTCCAATATTCAATGCTATAATGAGGATACATTTCCCTATCATGTGCGCTTTACGATCATCTCTCCTAAACATAGGAAGGAAGAAAAGTACTACCGAGCGAATTTATTTGACACATTAGCCGGGGCAATACGCTCATTTTATGGCCCTCATTCCGTAACGCCATTCATTAGTCATAGGGATGGCTACAAAGTCTCAATTATAGATAATAGAAGCGAGAGAGGCGTTTCAGACTTAAGCAGTCATTCTCAAAATAGATTTCTACGTTTAGAAACTCTGGTTCGTAAACGCATTGCAGAATTTTTTTCGAAAGTCCAGTCACATGAGGATACTTGTGAAGATAAATTTAATACATTATATCCTCGACCTCGTTCTCCAATGTCATCTCCCGTTGATACTCATGCCGGCCTTTGGGCTTCACAATGATCCGGATGAGAAAAGAGGTGAAATTAAACTTATCTCTCAATTATATATCGGTGATAGTGCAATTTCACATTTGAGAGCATAGATTGATTGAACGTTTTATCCCCCCAAGAACAAAAATCATTTGCACTTTAGGCCCCTCTTGCCGAACGAAGGAAAGAATTATTCAGTTGATTCGAGCCGGAATGAACGTCGCTCGCATTAACTTTAGTCACGGCACTCACGAAGAGCATGCTCAAACAATTGCTAATGTTAAAGAGGCGAGAAGAGAATGCAATGTTCCCCTTGCGATCATGCTCGATACCAAAGGGCCGGAAATCCGCGTGACGCAAGTTGTGAATCAGTCAGTTGAGGTCGCTGTTTCGACAAGGCTTGTTCTTCTCAAGGATCAAACTCCAATCACTTCCCCCAATGAGATTGCAATCTATCCGGCTGATGTGATTGATCAGCTTAAAGTGGGAATGGTCATTTTATTCGATGACGGGGCCCTGCGCTCCGAAGTGATTGAAGTCAATACCGATCGCGCTGTGATTCAATTTTCAAATGGCGGAACTTTAAAAAACCACAAGGGAGTCAATATTCCAAAGGGCGGAATTGTTATTCCGGCAGTGACGGATAAAGACGTTGAGGATATTGAATTCGGGAGCAAACAAGATATTGATGTCATTGCCGCTTCTTTCGTATGCAATGCAGAGCATGTCATGGAAATTAAACGATTGTTATCCCAATTTGGGCAACCCAATATTGCTGTTATGGCCAAAATAGAGAGCTATTTTGGCGTTCAGAATTTTGATAGTATCGTCCATGTTGCTGACGGAATTATGGTTGCTAGAGGCGATCTCGGTGTTGAAATGCCGATCGAACAAGTTCCAAAACTCCAGAAGGAATTTATTTTAAAATCTTACCGCGTGGGAAAACCCGTTGCCGTTGCCACTCAAATGCTTGAATCGATGATCAATCATCCTTCTCCAACAAGGGCAGAAGTATCTGATGTTGCCAATGCCATTTATGATTCGGCCTCTTGTGTCATGTTATCCGGGGAAACGGCTGTTGGTAAATATCCGATAGAAACTGTAGAAATGATGAAAAAGGTTATTGATGAAACCGAGCGGGACTTTAAATACCGAGAATATTTCTTTCATCGCCTTGGCAAACACTTTTATGATGTCTCTTCAGCCGTTGCGTCGGCCAGCGTGAAAACGAGCTATAGTGCGGATGCCAAGGGGATTATTGTATGTACCATGAAGGGAGGGACAGCTCGATCAATTTCTCGCTTCCGTCCCGATTTGCCCATCTTAGCCATCACGCCATTTGAAAAGACCTATCATCAACTCGCTATGAATTGGGGAATTATCCCGATTTTAAAGAAGGTGAGTTCGGTCAGCGAAGCCATTCATGTCGCAAGTCACTTTGCTATGGATAGAAAAATTCTCAATTATGGCGATCTCATCGTTGTATCAGCGGGGTCACCATTCAATGTGAGTGGCTCAACAAATATGATGATCGTTGATATTATTGGGGATGTTTTGGCTAGAGGTGAGGGTCACGGTTCTTATGAAAGGGTGTACGGTCAGGTTTGCGTGGTGCTGACCCCCAACGAAAAAGCCTATTATGCTTCCAAAAATAAAATTATTATTCTCTCACGATGTGATGAAGCATATGAGCATATTATTCGAAATAGTTTAGCCGTTATTCTACAAAATCCTTCTGATGATCATCGATCAGAAGAAAAAGCCCTGGAATTGACATTAAAGTACAAAATTCCGCTCATTACAAGAGCCGATAATGCCCTTTCGATTTTACAAGACAACCAGTTTGTCACAATGGATGCCGAGAAGGGGATTATTTTTAAGGGAACGATTGATCCTAACCTACACTATGAAAATGATACATGTCGTTATCATCCCCCTCTTGGGTAAACTATGGATAGTGCGAGAAGGCCAACTGCAAAAATAGCTGCCGTTTCTGTACGGAGAATATTGTCAGACAAACTGATTCCGATGGCATTGTGTTGTTTCAAATCGCTTAAATCTGCTTTAGAAAAACCTTTTTCCGGTCCATTAATAAAAACGAGATCTTGGGTGAGTTCGCTTTTTTCAATAGATTGAGTTAGTTTCTCACGGCTGCCAATATCGCCATAAAAACAATGGCCGTTTTTTGGAAGCTCTTTTAGTGAACCTTCTTGAACTTTAGGGAGATAAAGCCTTCCGGATTGTTTAATCGCTGCAATAGTGATATGCTCGATCCTCTCTTGTTGTTGGCGAGAGAGCCCCTTTTTTTCGGAGTGGGAGGAATCAAATAAAACAATTTCATCCACTCCAAGCTCCGTGCATTTTTCAATAATGAGATGGAGGTGGGGGAGTTTAGGCATCGCTTGATAGAGAATAATCGATTGTTTGGGCTTAGGAGAGAAGACATGTGTTGTGATCTTGATGAGTGCATGGGATTTTTCTAAAGAATAGATGATTCCTTGTGCAAGAGAGCCTTTGCCGTTAATGAGTTCGACAGATGAGCCCTTGTCAGCGCGCATCACTTTTTTCAAGTGAAAAAATTCCTCACCGCTGAGCTCAACGTCTGCAGTCGTTAAGGGGGCATCGATAAAAAAGCGCATATGGGGCATATTAACCTAAAACGTTTAAGTTGTCAGAGGGGGTGAGAAAATGCATCTCTTCCGCTTTTATAAAATATTGTGGTCGACAAATCGCTTTAATTAAAATAGTTTTTGGTTCATCACTTACTATTTCTTGGTTTTCAAAAGCGATTTTTTCTAAATCGGAGTAAGATAAAACATCCAATGCACCCTGTTTTTTATAATATTTTTTAAGTTTTTGATAATGGGTAAAGTGAAAAACAAGTTTCGCATTGAGATCTTCTGAATATAAATCACTTTCTTTGGCATATTCTATAACAGTGCCGTGAAATTTTCCTTCAAAAGAGTTTTTAGGGACAAATAGCTTTAAAAATGCATTGGGATAGATCTCTTGAAACAACTCGATGAGAGGGGAAAAGCGGTCATAAAGTGCCTCATCAAGAGGCATAATAATTGTAATAGTTTCATGGCGAAATCGGTAATAAACCGTATCGGGTGTTTCTTGTTTCCATCGATTGTGAAGCCACATCCATTCGGAAGGGTGCTTTGCAATGCTTTCTTCAAGCAATGAAAGGGTTTGCCTCATCAAGCGATCGACTTCATTTGAGAGAGAGGCATCCGCATTGGGCCAAATGGGATCCGAATAGTGGATAAAGTAGCGGGTTTTTTTGCGCGTAATTGATGCAAAGATAATGGGGCATTTCATTTTATAACTTAAAATAGCCGGAAGGGGTGAAGTCCATGCGGGGGTTCCCAAAAAGGGGGATTGAAATCCTCCGGAGGGGAGGGCTTGATCCCCAACAAGTCCTAAAAATTTACCGGTCTTTAGAGTGCGCATCCCTTCTTTAACGGCATCTTTTGGCGAAATAATGCGGCCGCCGAAACGTTCTCGGATAGAGCGTATCCAATGAGAGAGAAACGGGTTTTTTAGCTCATTGCCAATGGCAGCTCCCGGCATTCGAGTCGTCCCTTCTAAAAATAGAGCTTCCCAATTGGCTTGGTGAGCGCAAAAAAAGATAATGCCCTGGCCCTCATCGATCAGTTTTTGAGCATATGCGGGATTTTCACAAATGAAACGGCGCTGTAAGTGGCGGTCTCGCTCAAACTTGCCATACTCCAGACATGTAATAGCCAAGCTTTCAAAAGATTCCTTGGCGATTTTAATTTTTTGCTCTTTGTTTAAATGCAGCGCGACAGCATGAGATAAATTGATAAGAGCCGTTTTGCGAAGGGTAGGGAAGAGATAATAGATAGAGCGGCCGATGCCCTTTCCAAGTAAATGGATCATGGGATAAGGTAAATAACTGAGGAAGCGTGCAAATTGACGGATAAGGAGAAACGAAAATCGGTATTGATTTACTCTAGACATGCATCAATCATTTTATTGAGTTGGGTTGTAAAATCCAAGTGTTTTATGCTTTCTCGAATAGGAAGCGCTGTTGAAAAAGTTTTTCTTTCCAAAAGGCGGTTTTCCAAGATTTCGGCGAATGAATCGATGTCAAAGAGGGAAGGGATAATCCGGCCATTTGCTGCCGTTAAAACTTCTGATCCCCCATTGAATGGAGAGGAAATGACGTAAACACCCATCGCGAGAGCTTCAACTGTGACATTGGCAAATGGGTCGTAATATGAGGGGATGATGAGCGTATCGGACAGAGCATAAAATTTCATGATATCGGGCTGCGATCCCAAAAATGAAACATGCTTTGATAAGCCTAAAGAGTGGGCCTCCTTCCGAAAATAGGGGGTGTTTTTTTCTTTTCCAATCACATAGAGGTGAAAAGGCATCTCTTTTAATAAGGCGAGGGCTTTAAGAAGGGGAATAAGTCCTTTGCGGAAGTAGCCATTACCGATAAATAAAAGGTGGTGAATATCTTTGGGTTGGTTGAGCTCTTTGAGCAAATTTTCTTTTGTCTCTTCAAAATGGGAAAAATAGGGCTCCATTTGCCGGTGCTCCACGCCGTTATGAATCACTTCAATCTTATGGGGATCAATCGAGTAGTATTGAAGGATTTCATCTTTTACCATGGATGAATTGGTGAACAGTTTTTTCAGTGAGGGGTTTTCAAAAGATGCCTGTTCGATATCTAAGATGGCTTTGTGGGTAGGATTAAGAAAATAGGTCTTTTGTTTGATCCACGAATCAATTTGTTTGCGGCGATCGATAAAAGCTCGATGAGAGCCGTTTCCCGCGCGAATGTGTGTTTGATGGCTTGTCCGGTCGAGACCGAAAATAATATCCATAGGATGGGATTTAAGCCAGTTTTGGCAGGCCTTATCAAAAGATTGAATAGGATTCAAAGGGAAAAGGAGTGGGGGATTGACAGGAATAATTTGAACCTGATCATCAAGAGGACGGTTGAACTCCTTATTCGAACAAAGAAATGAAACTTCATATCCTCGAGCCGCAAAAGCGTTGACTAGATAACGAGAGTATTTTTCGAGTCCTCCCAATAAATTGAGATGACGTTTTAAAAAGCAAACTTTAAGAGATTGCCGATGATCAGGAACCATTTTCCTCTGAAACTACGATTTGATTTCCGTTTAACTCAAATGATAATTCCAACAGTTTATCATCTGACCTAAAAAGTTGGAAACGATTCATGTAATTTCTAAAGCGATTCCTTAAATATTTCTGTCGAAGCTCGGGTTGTAGCTCTCTAATTTCTTTGTCGGAGACGTCGGAGAGAACGATGCTAACATAGCGATCTTCGAGTTCTTTGGGGTTGATGAATTGAACGCTCCAATTGAGCTTGTTGTTTTCGGCCGGTGGATAAATAACGACAATTTCCATCATATTTTTCACGACTTCAATGAACACGTCATTTGCCCCTTTTGCATAAAGAGGCAAGTTAAGAACGGGCATTTGAGTGGGAGAGGTTGAAATCAAAGGGCCTGAAAATTTCATTGTTTGAATATTGGCATTCGATCTCGTCATAGGGGAAGAAAAAAGAGAGAGTGGAATGGCGTTGCTAATTGGAAGGAGTTCAGAGCGAATAAAATCAATGCGCAAATAGTTGGCATCCGGATCATCGATTTGAATCGGTTTCTCGGATATAGAGGGAAGATAAATCTGTTTCCACTCCTTGGGAATGAAAAAACTCACAACATCTTTAGTTTTACTCGTAGTGCTTGACTGCAGATTGTCGAGTTCGGCTTTTGAAATATCATTGAGGTTAAAGGTGAGCTTAACGCCTCGCGTTTTAAGTTTGGCAACAGTCGATTCAGGGCCGCTCACTGTTAAGTAGAGTTGATAGGGCCATACATCTAAAAAACGGTATCCCCTTGGAGCTTCTCCAATAGGTTGGGTGATAAAGACGGGAACCTTCACCGTAGCTAAGGGGGACATCTTAACAATATAGTTTTTGAGGGATATTTTACTTACTCCTTTTTGGAGATTGATATCCGGATTTAATGAAACGATATTTGTTTTGGTAATTGTTGTAACCCATTCATTCTTAGTTCTGTTTGCAGCATCAATGACAATTTCTAAGTCGTTTGAGGAAAGGCGTTCCAAGACGGTCTTTTTTCCGGTTAAGGTCAGGGTTATTTTTTTGCTCATAATCCCATCCGATTGGATTCCCTCAATTGTTTTGCCTTGAGGGACATTAATAATTCGGACATTGACATTGCTGAGAGTTTTAACGGTTGTCAGGGTATTATCAACGACAAACCAAATAAAAATTGCTAGGATGAGCGCAATCAGTTTTCTCGGCCAATTGTTTACAAGGAAGTTTATTAAAAACGTTTTCATCGTCTAAACCAACTCGCAAAATTGAAACGAGCTTTTTTTATTTTTT
Organism: Simkaniaceae bacterium; assembly: GCA_021734805.1. NCBI lineage: Bacteria > Pseudomonadati > Chlamydiota > Chlamydiia > Parachlamydiales > Simkaniaceae > Simkaniaceae bacterium. The sequence continues at coordinate 4,026 of JAIPIG010000007.1, read as the reverse complement.
GGGGTGATGGGTTAAATATACTGCGGAGTATTCCTTTAAAGCGATCGATTTTTATTCCCCTCGTCATCATTCCATCACGTGCAATCGATACTTTTCCCGTCTCTTCGGAAACAACGATAATTAATGCATCGGAGAGTTGACTAATTCCGAGTCCGGCGCGGTGGCGTGTTCCCATCGATTTTGAAAGATGGGGTGTGTTTTCGGCAAGGGGTAAAATAACTGATGCAGCTACAATTTGATCATTGCTAATGATGACAGCCCCATCATGTAAAGGCGTTGTGGTCATAAAGATGGATTCGAGAAGCTCTGATGAGAACTTAGCGCTTAGAAGAACGGCTTTTTGTGAGTATTCATTTAAGTTGTCTTCATTTTCAATCACAATAAGAGCTCCAATGCTCTTATCTGCAAGGCGATATGTCGAGGTTGCCAAGTTTTCTAAAAAGGTGTCGAATTCATTAATTTCTCTTGTGCGTTTTCCTTTCCAGCTTAATTTCGAGAGCGCAACGCGCAGTTCGGGTTGAAAAATAATCAATATTCCAATCACCGCAACATTGGCCATAAGAAGCATGATTTTATGCAGAATAGGGAAATTAAGCAGTGAGGAAAGGGCGAAGATGAATAGAAAGGCCAATAGACCTAACATCAAATCCATTGAGCGGGTATTCCAGAAAAAGGAAAGAAGGTAATTGAGCATGACCGCTATGATCACGACTTCAATAATCGGGGTAATGAGGTAATAAAAATGCAACATGCGTTATTTTTCAACAGAGTTTTCCTCATTTTTAACTAAGACGCAGGAAAAATCAATCTAGAAAATAAAAATTCACAAGGAAAAATCATAAACAACCCTTTTGGAAGATGATTAATTTTATGTAAGTTGTTTAATTTCAATTTATTGAAACAAAAATTCTCATTTGTAAAGCAAAGCAATTTATTGACAAAATTATAAAAATTATTAGGATGTATATATTAATTTTTTAATGACCCGGGTATTTTTCCATGGATGTTGTTTTTCTTTCCCGTATTCAATTTGCGCTTAATATTACTTTTCATTATTTATTCCCTCCAATGAGCATTGGGCTTGGCCTTCTTCTTGTAATCATGGAAGGTATGTATATGAAAACTAAAAACCATTTTTATAAAAAACTCGCTCAATTTTGGACGAAAATCTTTGCTCTTTTCTTTGCTGTTGGTGTTGCAACAGGGTTTGTGCAAGTCTTTGCTTTTGGGAATAATTGGGCGGATTATTCTAAATTTGTTGGCGACGTCTTCGGAACTGTTCTTGCTGCAGAGGGAATTTTTGCCTTTTTCCTCGAGGCGGGTTTTTTGGGGATTATGTTGTTTGGTTGGGAAAGAGTTAAGCCGCGCGTTCACTATTTGTCAACGATCCTTGTCACATTTGGTGCCCATTTTAGTGCCATTTGGATTGTGATTGCCAATTCATGGATGCAAACACCGACGGGCTATCAAATTGTTGGATCCGGCAGAGGCGCGCGCGCTGTTGTCACCAATATTTGGGAAGTTTATTTCAACCCTTCTTCAATGGATCGCCTTGCTCACGTGTTGATCGGTTGTTGGATTACGGGATCTTTTTTATTGATTAGCATTGGAGCCTATTATCTTTTAAAAAGACGCTCACTTGATTTTGCTAAAGTTTCTTTAAAAGTTGGTCTAATTATCGGATCAATTTGTTTAATTTTACAGCTGATTTCGGCGGATGTTACGGCAAGAGGTGTCGCAAAAAACCAACCCGTAAAGCTTGCAGCAATGGAAGGAGTATATAAAACAAAAGAGTATACTCCGATGACTCTGCTTGGGTTTGTCGACTCAAAAGAGAAAAAGGTTGTTGGAATTAAAGTGCCCGGCTTATTGAGCTTTTTGACATTTCGCGACTTTAAACAACCGGTTCAAGGTCTTGATCAGTTTGATCAAAAAAATTGGCCCAATATCTCCATGGTATTTCAAAGCTATCACATTATGATTTATGCCTGGGTCGCTATGGCCATTTTGGCCATTTTAGCTTGGATTTTTGTTTATCGAAAAAAATTGGAAGAGAGGCGATGGTTGTTGTGGCTTTTAACATTTGCGATTGCTTTTCCCTATATCGCGAATACGGCAGGATGGTTTACTGCCGAACTCGGTCGTCAACCTTGGCTTGTATATAATGTACTGAGAACATCGGAAGGGGTTTCTCGATCCATTGTAGCCAATCAAGTGATAGGATCATTAATCATGTTTATTTGCATATATATAGCTCTCTTTGCCATGTTTATTTTCCTACTCAACCGCAAAATCAAGCATGGTCCGGAGGCTGAAGAGAGAGAAGATGTCGTTTATCGCACCCCATTTACAGGTAAGGAGAATCAATAATGGAACTAGCAACAATGCAAATCTTGTGGTATCTCGTTTTGTGTGCCTCAGTGATTTTTTATACGATGTTAGATGGATTTGATCTGGGTGTGGGATGCTTACATCTCTTTGCAAAAGCAGATTATGATCGGCGAATTTTCTTAAATGCAATCGGTCCCATTTGGGATGGCAATGAAGTTTGGCTTGTCATTATTGGCGGAGCTTTGTTTGCCGGTTTCCCGATAGCTTATGCCGCTATCTTTTCATCCTTTTATACGCTGTTAATGATCTTTTTAGCCGGAATTATTGCAAGGGCCGTTGCCATAGAGTTTCGCTCCAAACACGAAAGCAGGGCTTGGAGGTCGGCTTGGGATATCGTATTTTTTGTCGGATCGCTAGTGATTACATGGGGAGCCGGTGTCGTTTTAGGGAACCTGATTCTTGGGATTCCTATTGACGGCAATCAGGGCTTTCATGGTAATTTTTGGGCATTTATTAATCTCTACTCGGTCATTGTTGGTTTTTTAGCCGTCTCTTTATTTATGTTGCACGGTCTTATCTTTCTTTTGATGAAGACGGAAGGGGAGTTGCATGATCGCTTGAGAAATTGGATTAAACCTTCGATGACTTTTTTTATTGCAATGTTTGTGATTGCAACGCTTGATACTGCACATACGGCAAGACATATGCTGCATCGTTTTCTTGATCACCCATGGCTTATCGTCGTTCCTGTCATTATGTTGCTGGCTATTATCAATATCCCTCTCCAAGCAAAGAAGAAAAATGACGGCTTTGCCTTTCTTTCGTCATCGCTGGCTATTATGCTTTTCTTTTGTCTTTTTGGAATTGGTACGTATCCCTATATCTTACGCTCATCTATCAATCCGGAGCAGTTTAGTTTAACGATGTTTAACTCATCGTCTTCGGCAACGACACTAGAGGTGACGCTCACGATCGCAGCAATTGGAGTGCCCCTTGTTTTAGCCTATGGCTATTTCATCTATTGGGTCTTTAGAGGAAAGGTGAAGCTCGATAAATCAAGTTATTAATAGAATATACCGGGATAGTCCCCATGCATTTTTATCCGATGTTATAGTTTGTTTCGGCAAGGACAACATCTAAGGCTATGAGAAAATCTTCCTTGCTCATCAGGGCTGTTGGTAGGGCGATTGAGTTAAAGCAAGTGTGTATTTCAAAGACATCTCGCTCAGAAGGACAGATGTTAATTCGCACGCCGGGGGAGAGCATGGTATTTCCGGTGGTAGCGTAGACAAACATCTCTCGCCATGATTTATCGGAAGAGTTAATTCTCTCTCGAATCCACGCTATCTTTTCAGGAGAAATAGTATCTTCCGTGCGAATGGATGCTAGAAGTGCTTCTATTGAGACGGGGGATCCTTGAAGCGTTTCTGCAAACTCTTTCGCTCCTTTAGTGGTAAGTAGTGTTTGTAACTCGCTGCTCATCCCTTCAAGAAAGGCCTCAGTAGCTTCGATATACGGCTTTAGATTTTCTTTTGCTTCTTCTAGGGCTTCGTCATTTTCGGTGATTTTCAGCGTAGTTGTCGCATAAGTTAGAATTTTACACAGCTACCGCCAGCTTGGGTTCAGTTTTACATTTTTCCGGATTTAAAAGCACTTCATTAATCATTTGCCAATTCCTCGTCTCTTTGCTCCACC